>JAGOIS010000133.1 GCA_017995495.1 Candidatus Cloacimonadota bacterium | reverse complement strand
GCCATCTTCTGCCTCCTGGGTTGGGGCGATGACTGCCAGCACCTCTCTCCGGATTCCATGGAATACGAGCTGCTGGACGCATATCTAAGCAGCGGGGGAAAGATGTATCTGGAGTGCGACGTGGCCTGGGACCCCCAGGACCTTTTCTGGGGCAAGTTCGCAACCCACGCCCCCCTCGACTACCTGACCCGCATAGATGACCTGGCGACTTTCCAGAACGGCCACAACTACATCTGGGGTTACGACGAAGCTGCCGACCCATACACCCAGATTTTGGTTCCATACACGCCTGAAGCCGAGGTATTGATTACCAGCAGGAACACCGATCACCTTGACCAAACAGTCGCGATCCTGAATGAGACCAGTTCCTACTCCACCGTGGCCTCCTCCTTCTCTTTGGCAGATGTTGACGACAGCCCGCCTTATTCCAGCGATTTTCCCTTCCTGCTGGGCGTGATCCTGGACCGGCTGGGCGTGATTTCCTTCATCCCGGTGGCCGCGGACGACTCCCAGATATCAGTTCCCACCCTCAGCGCGGGGATTTTCCCCAATCCTTTCTCAGTCGTCACCACCCTGAGATTTGAACTCCCCAAGGCCGCTCCGGTGCGCCTGGAGATCTTCAACCTCCGGGGCCAGAAAGTACGCTCCTTCAACCAGACCAGCCTGACCGCCGGTTCCCACGAACTGCTTTGGGACGGTTGTGATCACAATCTTCAGTCCGTGGCCCCTGGGATCTATTTATGGCAGCTGAGGGCCGGAGATAAATCCCTCCACGGAAAAATGCTTAAGCTGGCGGAGTAAATCCGCTCAATTATACCCAGATAACTCGACCGGGAGGTCCATCATGCATTACGCCAAGAGCCTGGCCCTGACTTTCTCCCTGCTGGCCTGCCTCTGCGCGAGCCTGCTCGCTCTGCCTCCGGCTTTCACCAAAAAAGGCAATCCGGATCTTTATAAAACCATGCACGGTAAAGCTCTGGACAATCTGACCAAGCTCGATAGCCAGCATAAAAAAGGATATCGCTCTCTGCTGAAAGAGCAGGACGACATCCTGATGGCCTATCTGCTGGCCTATGAGAGCGATAGCAACCTCCAGATGGCAGACCCCGCCGATATTCTGAGTAATTACCTCCACGTCCGTTCCCTCCTCAATACCCGGGGGACACAATTGGTCCCAGAGTTTTTCCTCTCCTACGTGGCCAGGCAAACCGTATCCGATGAACGGATTGAGGCCTACCGGGAAGCCTTGCTGAAGGACGGTCTGCGCGATATCCTTGCCAGCAGCGCTGATGAACTGGACCTCTATAGAAAGGTCTCCCAGTGGTGCGTGGGCCGCCTGAAATTCCAACCAACCTCCGGGCGCGACCAAAGCCCGCTGGACATCACCCAAAAGAGCCTGGTGGGACGCTGCGAGGAAATGCAGATCCTCTTTGTGGCTGCCGCCCGTACCGTGGGATTGCCCGCGCGGCCTGCTTCCACGCCCTGGTGGCCGCATCAGGACAACAACCACGCCTGGGCCGAGGTCTGGCTGGAAGGAGCCTGGCACTACACCGGGGACATGGACGCCGCCTACTATCCCGATCAGACCTGGTTTTCCGGACTCATCGACAAGACCGTTCTGATCCTTGCCGATGGCTCTTTGCCCTCAGCCGGCGATGAAGTGCTGGTCCGGGGAAAGTACGATTGCGTGATCAATTCCATCCGTAACTATGCCGGGGAACGCACTCGCTCGCTTACTATTCAAACCACTGACGAACAAGGGTTTCCGCTTCCGAACACCAGCGTCGGCGTAATGGTGGTGAACTGGGCCGCCCTGCGTCCCCTGATCTGGATCAAAACCGACTCTGAGGGTAAGTTCACCCTCTCCGTGGGCCGCGGCGCCTTTTACCTGGCCGCCGAGAAAGAGGGGAAACGGGCCTTGGAACTGGTCCCCTCCGGAGATAGCACCCTGATCAGCTGCGAACTTACCCTGAAAAGCGGGCCGCTGGCCGACCGCGACGACCGGCTGGTCTATCCCTCCAATCCCTTCGAGTGGAAACAGGCTCCGGAGGCTTGGAACGAAGGCGTGAAGCGGGAAAAAGAACGCTGGAACGCGGTTGACCAAGGCTGGGCCGGGATCGCCGCCACCCAGGCGGATTCGCTGTCCGCGGGATTTGTGCAAGCCGCCCGGGGTAATTACGCCCAAGCCCTGGAATTTTTGCGCCGTTATCCCCAACCCTACGAATGGTTTATGCAGGACTGCCTGAACGAGGGATCAGGCTTCATGGATCCCAAGTTTCTCTGGCAAGCCAGCGCCGATCAGATCGAGGCCGTCTATCAGGACTATCTGTTCTTTGAGATGGAGGATATGGGTTCCGAGGAACTGTCCATTCTGTCTTTCCCCAGCGTCCGCTATGAAGAACTGCCTTTGACCATGAATGAGGGGGGCGGAATTCCCGGCTTTTATCCCTCTTCGTTTTTTCAACAGGGCGACACCCGGTTCGAACGCCTGAACCAAGCCGCCCGCTGGCTGAGGCGAAACTACAAGATCAACCCCGACAAGGCTTTGAGCGGTATGCCTCCGCTCCACATCATCTTCCGTCAAAAATATCTCAACCAGTCACAGTATAAGCAGTTGGCCGTGAGCCTGGCCAAAGCGAACGGGATACCTGCTGAGTACACTTATCGGAACAATCTCATCAACGTCCAATTCGACGACGGCAGCTATGGCTACTACGATCTGGAAACCTGCGCTCCGGAAGCTGATCCCGCTGAAGAGGAAGCCTTTACGAACCTCACCGTGTTCGTTTCCGACGAATCCGGAGCGCCCCTGTACCCAAATGCCAGCGCCGTGCTGATCCTCTCCGATCTCCGCGCGGGCGACTATTCCTGGCTGGAAGGTTATTCCGGAGAGGATAAGGGCAACGGCGTGCAAAGTTTCCGGGCGCCCAAGGGTGAATACTACCTTTCCGCCAACTACCGTATCTCGGACAGCCAAACCGCTTTCCAAACCAAACATCTGGACCTCTCCCAAGCCGACAGCCTCAGCGTGGAGATCTTCCTGAAAGACTACCCACGCGGCTGGAACAACGGCGTCTATTACCTGATCCCAGACCTCCTGACCGAGGCGGACACCACCGGCTTTGGCATCTTCCTGATCGGTAACCACGACCAGGAAAACAGCATCCGCCTGGCGGAAAAACTGCGCGCCCTGGGCCAAAAATTCCTCTGGGTGGGTTATGAACCTGCCCCGCAACCCATTGAAAACTATGTGGTAAGCCCCCTCTGGACCCAGTGGGTGGCGGAGGACCAACGCAACCGCGTGCGTACCATCACCCTCACCCTCAAAAACGGGAAGTGGGACAGCTACGAAGGCCTCTGGGAACGCCTCCCGGAATAACACTTGATCGGAGCAGACTGATCCAGGACTTGACAAGGCCAACTGCTTTTGCCCCTTGTTCTTACATTACTGCGATGAATTTGGGCAACCTGGGGTCTGGCATCTGCCCTCCCTTCTCAGTTTAGGATCTGCAGAATTTATTTCTTGACTTTTTCGAGCGCCCCTCAAAGGTTGATTAATAATGATCTGCAATAGTAGATATCATGAGAAAAAAGGAGTAAAAAAATGAAGAAAGCAATATTCATATTCCTGCTGGCCGTTCTTGGCCTGGGCATGGCCTACGGAGAGACCGCATTTGGATTGCGGGCTGGATTAAACCTCATGAACCGGGAATTTTCTGGCGATAGCAACCTGACAACTGGCGACAGAACGGGTTTCCACGCTGGCCTGGTGATGCAATTTCGCACGGATGCCAATGTCATTCTCCAACCGGAATTACTGTATACCCAGAAAGGTTATACCTACGATGGCATCGTGATCGATCATCAATATAATTTCGACTATGTTGAATTACCCATAGCGATCAAATACGACATCAACATCAAAG
Source organism: Candidatus Cloacimonadota bacterium (assembly GCA_017995495.1). Taxonomy (GTDB): domain Bacteria; phylum Cloacimonadota; class Cloacimonadia; order Cloacimonadales; family Cloacimonadaceae; genus Syntrophosphaera. The sequence goes on along the minus strand of JAGOIS010000133.1, from coordinate 693 downwards.
GATTTCATCTGCAGCCATATGTGGCACCCCAAGTGGGATACGCAATTTCTGCACAAGACATCCAAGACAACATTGTTGATATTCTTGACGCAGAAGTTGATCTGATTGACAATATCAATAAGATCAACTATGGCGTCGATCTGGGTTTGGACCTCATGGTGCTGGATGGTTTATTGCTTGGTGCCCGTTATCAGCTTGGGCTCTCGGATATCGATCCCCCTGTCATCATTCCTGTAAAAGACGATGACATATATACGCACAAAGGCTGGATGTTCAGCTTGGGTTTCATGTTTTAAGCTCGAATATCCTGTGGAAATGATCAGGCGCTTGGTTTCATCCAAGCGCCTTTGTTTAAGCATGAGAATGGTAAAAAATATGTAATGCTATCCCCTACCCCTCGGATGGCCTTTTTTATAGGCTTTTTTCAGGTCATCCAGGGTCACATGGGTATAAATTGCCGTGGTGTCCAGTTGCGCGTGGCCCAGCATTTCCTGAATTGCCCGGAGGTCTGCGCCCCTGGCCAGCATGTGGGTGGCAAAACTGTGGCGGAGGGTGTGGGGCGAGTAACCTTTTTTCTGCGCCACGAGGCGAAAATACTGGTTCAGTATCGCGTAAAGTTGGCGGCCGTCAAAATCCCTGCCGCTTTTGGTAAGGAACAGTTTGTCGGAACTTCCCGGACGCCTCAGTTTTTCC
>JAGOIS010000132.1 GCA_017995495.1 Candidatus Cloacimonadota bacterium | reverse complement strand
TAACGCCGGGCTGCAATTTGGCCACCACGGTTTCAGGCACCAGCGTTCCCGGTTTGAGGCGGATGTTCAGCACGGCGGTGCGGCCGGCTTTCACGTCCACCTGGTCCCTTTTCCAAAGCTCAAAACCCTCCAGGGACGCGTGGATGAGGTATTTGCCGGGGATGAGGTCGCGGGCGAGGAAATTGCCCTGGGAATCCGAACTGAGGGTGGCTACCTTTTGGTATTCGAGATAGCACTCGATCTTCACGTTGGCCAGCGCGGTACCGGCTGTGTCGCGGACCACGCCGCTAACGGTCCCGGTTCCCTGGCTTTGGGCCAGGCTGAAGCTCAGCAGCACCAGCGCCGCGAGCGGAAGCAACAGTTTCTTGGTCATCTTACCTCCCTGGGGATGGGTTTTGGGATCTGTCTATATTACCGGCGGGGGAGGGCATCCCTGTCAACAATTTTCCCGGGCAAAAAAAGGGGGAGGACGTCAAATCCTCCCCCGATCTGTGTTTCAGATGTTTTTTAATAGATGGCGTAGCTGAAGCCGAGGCCCATGATCTCGCGCCACTGGATGTTTTCGCTCTGTTCCTTGTCGAAGATGAGGTCGAGGTTCAGGTTCAGGCTGAGCATCTTCCAGAGGTTTATACTGAGCAGGTTTTCCCACTTGTAGTCGAGGGCTTTCCAATCGTCCTGGCCTTCCACGGCGTTGGACTTGAAGAAGGCTTTGTAGGCGGTGAGCTTGGAGTTGTAGCTGGCGTTGAGCAGGCCAAGGATCTGTTTGAATTCGGCGATCCCTTCCACGCCGCCGTCGATCGGGATGCCTTCCACCCGGCGGTTCCAGTTCTCACGCACGGCGCCGCCGACGCGGACGCTGAGCTTGGTCTTTTCGGCGTCGATGATGGTCTTCATGATACCGGCGCTTTCAGTGAAGAGAATGGGGTTCACCAACAGGGTCTTTTCGCCGGCTTCATCCAGGAACTGGGAATCCGCTCGCAGAGAGATGTAGGGGTCCACGAAGGAATTGAGGGTGAACTGCATGAGCGATTCGAAGGCGATCTGGTCGGTGGATTTCTGGGGGGCCGCCCAGTCGGATTTATCGTTCTTCAGGTGGGTCTGGCCAAAGGCGAGTTTGAGGGTGTTTTTGTTCTTAAGCCATTCGGCAAGCTGTTTTTGGGCCATGGTATTGGAGGTGGCGGCCCAGGTGATGTTGCTGAATTCGGTGCCGGACCAGTTGTCGCTGAACTGGCTTTGGGTGAGGTTCACCATGATGTCGGAATCGATCTCCCAGGCTTCGGCGCCCAGGGTTCCCAAGGCCAGCAGAGCCAGCGCGATGATGAATAATCTGAGTTTTTTCATTAAGATGCTCCTGTTACGCCCAGATCCCAGCCTGGGTGAGGCCTTTCTTGATGTTTTCCAGCAGGGAGGCCTGAACCGCGCCCATATCCGCGTTGTTCACGTGGGCGCCGATCCCCAGTTTGGTCTCGGCCGCGGAGGCTTCCGCGATGGAGATGGAGGGGGCGGGATCTTTAAGGACGCGGGGTTCGGCGTTGATCACTCCCATGATGAGATCGCGCGCTTTGTTCAGATCTGTGGTTCCCGGCACCACCAAGGCAAGTTCGATCTTGCGGGTGGGCATGGCGGAGAAGTTGGTGATGGCCCCGCCGGAGATGGCGCTGTTGGGCACCAGGATCTTCTTGTTGTCGGAAGTGAGGATGGTGGTGCTGAGGATGCCGATGTCGTGCACCGTTCCCGTCTGTCCTCCGGCGATGACAGTGTCACCCACCTTGAAGGGACGCAGGCCGATCAGCATCACGCCCGCGGCCAGGTTGCTGAGGGTGCCCTGCATGGCCACGCCAATGGCCAGGACGGCGGCGCCGACGATCACCATGAAGGAAGAGGTCTTCACGCCAAGCATGCTGAGGGCGGAAAGCACCACGATCAGCAGCAGGACGGCATAGATAATGTTGCCCAGAAAGCCGGCGATGGTCTTGTCGGCCTTGCGTTTGATCATCAGGCCGCTGATCCCCTTGCTGATGGCTTTGGCGATGGCGTTGCCAATGAAGAAAATTATCAGGGCTATGACAAGCTTGATGCCGAAGTTGGCCAGTTGGCCCGGCACCAGCTCCCAGTTGATGTTCATGAAATCCATATTATTCTCCTTAGGATTACGGCTTTCGCCGCCGGATTGTGTTTATGATACTGCAAATATAATCCACATTTGTTACATAGGCAAGTTATTTATCTGTCAATTGTCTGGCCGGAGTTATTCAAAGCTGGCAGTTCCAATTTGATCCGGATGAACAGATGAACAGATTAACGGGGGCTTGGCTGGAGTCCAGCGAACGTAGCAAGCATGGACTCCAGCGAACACGTAAGGGTGAAGATACCTGCTCGAGTCGATGCTCATGTTTCGCTCGACTCCAGCAGGCTCGACTCCAGCAGGCTCTACTCCAGCAGGCATTTGCGCCTGGGCTTGGTAAAACCAGGGCTCAGCGATATCGGGCTTAATCCAGTTCCGGATAGAGCGGGAATTTGTCGGTAAGTTCGCGTACCTCGGCCTTCATGGCGGCCAGGTATTCTTCGTTGTCGTGGTTGTCGCGCACGCGTTTGATGAAGCCGGCGATCAGTTTCATTTCGCTGGCGCCCATGCCCCTGGTGGTCACGGAGGGGGTGCCCAAACGCACGCCGGAAGCCACAAAGGGGCTGCGGGTGTCGAAGGGGACGGTGTTTTTGTTGGCGGTGATGCCGGCGATGTCCAGCGCCTCCTCCATCTTCTTGCCGCTGGGGCCGCCTTCCTCCTCGGTGCCCATGTTCATGAGCATGAGGTGGGTGTCCGTTCCGCCGGAGACCAGTTTCAGTCCCTGTTCCGTCAGGGCGGAGGCGAGGGCTTGGGCGTTGTCGATCACCTGCTGTTGGTAGGCCTTGAACTCAGGCTGCAAGGCTTCATGGAAGGCCGCGGCTTTGCCGGCGATGGCGTGCATCAGCGGGCCGCCCTGGATGCCTGGAAAGACCTTCTGGTCGATATCTTTGGCATATTCTTCACGGCAGAGGATGATCCCCGCCCGGGGGCCGCGCAGGGTCTTGTGGGTGGTGGAGGTCACCACATCCGCGTAAGGGACGGGGTTCATGTGCAATCCAGCCGCCACCAGCCCGGCGATGTGGGCCATGTCCACCATCAGCTTGGCGCCCACCATGTCTGCGATGGCGCGGAAGCGGGCAAAATCGATCTTGCGGGGATAGGCGCTGGCTCCGGCCAGGATCAGTTTGGGTTTGTGCTCTTTGGCCAGGGCTTCCAGCTCGTCATAATCGAACTGCTCGGTGGCCTTGTCCACGTTGTAGTGGATGATGTGGTAGAACTGGCCTGAAAAAGAGAGCGGATGGCCGTGGGTGAGGTGTCCGCCGTGGGCGAGCTCGAGGGAAAGGACCGTGTCGCCGGGATTGACGAGGCTGAAATAGGCCGCCATATTCGCCTGGGAACCGCTGTGGGGCTGAACGTTGGCGTGTTCGGAGCCGAAGAGCTGTTTGGCGCGCTCGATGGCCAGGCGCTCCACCTCGTCGATATATTCGCAGCCGCCGTAGTAGCGTCCGTAGAGATTGTAGTTGATCTGGCCAGTCTTTTTGCTCCAGCGGTAGGGGTAACCTTCGGCGTATTTGTTCGTGAGCACGCTGCCCTGGGCTTCCATCACCGCCAGGGAGGTGAAGTTTTCGGAAGCTATGAGCTCCAGGTTTTCTCGCTGGCGCTTCAGCTCGGCCGCCATGGCCGCGAAGAGTTCGGGATCTTGGCTTTGAATGTGTTTCACTGTTTGTCTCCTTCCAGTATCTTAATTTTGAGAATTCTATCTTGGTGGCGCCCGCCCTCAAATTCCTCCCGGAGCCAGACGGATACTATCTCCAGGGCGTAGGGGACCGCGGTGAAGCGTCCCGCCAGGCAGAGGACGTTGGCGTCGTTGTGGCGGCGCGAAAGGCGGGCCACGTCGGTGTTTGTGCAGAGCGCGGCGCGAATGCCCGGAACCTTGTTGGCCGTGATGCTCATGCCGATGCCGCTGCCGCAGATCAGGATGCCTCTTTCGGCTGTTCCGGAGGCCACCGCTCCGGCTGCCGGGGCGCCGGTGTCCGGATAATCCATGGAGTCCACCGAGTGGGTGCCGAAATCTTCAAACTCGTGTTCCGGAAAAGCCGCTTTGACGGCTTCCTTGAGTTCGTAGCCGGCGTGGTCGCTGGCGATCGCTATTTTCATATTTCACCTGCCATGAGGCACGAAAGTGCCACGCTGTAGTATTTTGAGGCCGTGCTTTCGCTTCTGCTCATCACGACCACGGGTTTTTCAGTTCCCTGGATCAGCCCCGCCAGCTCGCCCTGCGCGAAAAGCATCAGGCCTTTGTAAAAGCTGTTGGAGGCTTCCAGATTGGGAAAGATCAGGATGTCGGCGTCTCCGGCGATGGGGGTGCTCACACCCTTGATCTCGCCGGCGCTGGGATCGCACGCCAGAAAGATGTCCAGAGGCCCGTCCACCACGCAGTTTTTGATCTGGCCGCGCTGGGCCATCTTGGAGATGAGGGCGTACTCGAGGGTGTTGGGCAGCGCGCCGATCACCTTTTCCGTGCCGGAGATGAGGGCCACCTTGGGTTTCTCGATCCCGAA
>JAGOIS010000005.1 GCA_017995495.1 Candidatus Cloacimonadota bacterium | reverse complement strand
TCGTATTGTTCGAACCCGGCATTCCGCAGATTTTGGCAGAGGGCAAGATATTGCCGGGCAAGGTTTTCCTCGTCCGGAAGAGGTCCTTCTTCCCCGGCGCGGAGTTTTTGGCCGAGGGGGGTGTCCGGATCCGGGGTGAGCAGATAGGCCGAGATGTGATCGGGTTCCAGGGCAAGATAGCGTTCGAGGTTTTGGCAAATCTGGCCCGGGTCGGATCCGGGCAGGCCATAGATCAGGTCCAGGGAAAGGTTGGCAAAGCCGTGATCGCGGCAAAGCCTGATCAGATCTGGCACCTGAGCCGCCCGATGCCGCCTGCCCAGCCAGGCCAGGTCCGCGTCGTTCAGGCTCTGAACCCCGATGGACAGCCGGTTTACCGGGGTTTCACTGAGAGCGGACAGATAGGACGAGGTGATCTGGATGGGATTGATCTCCAGAGTGATCTCCGCTCCCGCGGTGAGCTCAAATGCGTCGCAGACAGCGCTGATCTGCCCGGAACTCAGCAGGGAGGGGGTTCCGCCTCCGAAATAGAGGGTACGGGCCTGGGCCAGCCAGGGGGCGCGTTCACGCCAGATCCGGAGCTCTTGCAGCATGTGGTCCAGATAGTTGGACAGTTCCTGACGGGAATAGGGCAGGCTGAAAAAACTGCAATAGGGGCAGCGCGCTAGGCAAAAGGGGATATGCAGATAGACGGCCGGAGCAGCTTTGCCCGCCTCAAGGGCGGAAGCGGGCTGACTCAGGCTGGGTTCGGGGTTCATCGCTCACCCCCAAAAACCGGTCTAACCGGATCTTTTGGCGGCCTTTTTGCCTCCGGCGAAGCGGAACATCCGGTCCCAACGGATGTGAGGCGTATCGAAAAGTTTGTTGTATTCGATGCCCTTGGAGAAAAAGATCAGCCAGGGTGTGCCGGTGATGTCGCTGCGGTCCAGAAATCCCCAGTAGCGGCTGTCTTCGCTCACGTCGCGGTTGTCTCCCATCACAAAGTATTTACCCTCGGGGACCTTGATGGGGCCAAACCAGTCGCGGTTGTAGACCTTGCGGCCGGGGATGCCTTTGAGGCTGTCGGCTGCCACGATGTAGGGCTTGTACCAGTCCAGATGGGTGATGTAGCCGTCATCAGAGTCCTGGGCGAAGCGGTGGGGGATCACCTGGGTGGGCGATTCCGGCGGCGAGGGAATCGGAATGTCGTAGCATTCGTAACCGCGGGTGAACTGTTTGCCGTTGATGAAAACCAGTTTGTCGCGCACTTCAACGATGTCGCCGGGCATGCCGATCACGCGCTTGACCACGTTTTTGCGGGCGTAGTAGGTGATGTGGAAAAAGGTCATGGGCACCTTGGCGAAGCTCTGGGATTTATTGAAATAGAGGGGATGAAAGAGTTTCACAAAGTTGTCGCGCGAATCCGGATGCTCCGGCGTGCCTTCCTCGATCTTGGGATAGCGGAAGGTGACAATGTCCTCGCGTTTGGGATCGGTGAAGAAGTATTTCAGCTTGTTCGCGACCAGATAATCGCCGGTGAGCAGGGTTTTTTCCATCGAGGGCGAGGGGATCATGAAGTTTTGGAAAGTGTAGTTGCGGATGATCATCGCCACCACGAAGGCGAAGAGAATGGCTTCGATCCAATCCTGCAGCCAGGGTTTGTGGCGGCGGAACTTCCTGCCTTCCGGGATGGGGGTGATGGTGTAGGCTGGCTCTTTGTAGTCCTGTTTTTTGGCTTTGGCCTTGATCAAGTTCTTGTCTTTCATCGTATCCTTCAAAAAGCTGATATCCGCCCTTGTTTTGCAAATGCCCGCATTTGTCAAGCAGATATTTGGCAGAACCCTCCGCCGGGGACTTTTATGGACGTGTGCCTAAAAAGCCAGCATCAGCAGGGCTTCGATCTCAGCCGCGCTGAACTGGACTATTTTGCCCACTCCGCGGGAGGCCATGATGATGTCGCGCAGCTCGGAAAGCTGGTTTTCGCGAAGGCCGAGGTCGCGCAGGCAGGTGGCGGAACCCCAGGTTTCGATCTGGACCCGGAACTTGTGCAGGGCGTGGGACACACTGTCCGCGGAGTGGACATTTTTGGCCCAATAATCGAAGCGGCCGGGGGTTTTTTCGCTCACATACTCGATCCAGGCGGGGAAAATTACCCCCAGCCCCTCGCCGTGGGCGATCTTGGGATCGAGCACGGAAAAGGCATGCTCGATGGTGTGGCAAGCCCAGTCGCCTCCATTCAAGCCGGCGCCGCTGATCCCGTTGAGGGCCAAAGTCGCGCTCCAAGCGAGGTTTCCCCGGGCCACGAGGTCGCAGGGGTCTTTTTGCAGGCGGTTGGTCATGGCGGTGATTGTCCTCAGCAGCGCGGCGTCGATGGCCAGAGTGGCTTCAGCGCGTTCATCCATGAAAAAGTATTCCAGGATGTGGGCGGTGGCATCCAGGGCGCCGTTGACGGTCTGGCGCCAAGGCAGGCTGCACTGGACCGCGGGATCGATGATGGAAACCCTGGGATGGAGGTGGGTCGAGCTGATGCTCCATTTCTTTTTTTGATCGGTGTTGGTGATCACCGCGTTGCCGTTCATTTCACTGCCGGTGGCGGAAAGGGTGAGGACGGTGAAAACGGGCAGGGCCTGGCTGATCATTTCCTTGTCCAGAAAGGCGTCCCAGATGTCTTGAAGATGGAAGCCCGCGGCAGTGGCTTTGGCGCTGTCGATCACGCTGCCGCCACCCACGGCCAGGATGGCGTCCACTTTTTCCGATCTGGCCAGGCTGATCAATTCACGCACCTTGTCCAGAGTGGGATTGGCCTGCACGCCCCAGGCTTCGGTCCAGTCAATCCCGCTCGCCTTCAGACTGTCACAGACCTGCTGGTGCACTCCGTTGGCGCGGATCGAGCCCCCGCCGGCCACCAGGAGGCATTTGCGAACGCCCGCCTGGCGCATTTGTGGGCCGATCTGCTTTATTGTCCCCGCTCCCAAATGTATCCGGGTGGGGTTGTATAAACTGAAGGATTCCATTTCTGCTCCTTGATCCATGAACTGTTGCAAAAGCATTTCATACATGGATACATTAAGCGCGAAAGGCCTTCAGGCAAGCTTAAATGCACTCCGGACAAACACCCCCGCGGCAACGCTGAGAAAACCGGAGCATCAGAGATCCAGCACCTCTTCATACATCTCGCCGGGCTTGATATGACGCAACTGCCGCAGTTCAAGCTCGTAGAGGCAGTAGTCCGGGTCGGAGGCGTCGCCGAAATAGTCGTAGATGAAGGTCGCGTGATCCGCCACCTCCTGCTTGAGGCCGATATCGGTCACCGGCAGCAATTTGCCCCGTCCCCGCAGGTACCCGCTGTACTCGCCCTGCTTGAGCAGCAGGCAGAACTCGGCATTCGGATTGGCGGCGATCTGGGCGCTTTTATTGTCGCCGGAGCCGGTCGCGAACCAGAGCCTGCGGGCTTTGGCGATCAGCGTCATGGGCCTCAGGCGCGGCTCGTTGCCCTCGCAGGTGGCCAGATGCACCATCTGGGTGGGTGCCAGAGTGTCAAGGATATCGATGTTCATGATTTCTCCCAAACTCGTTTTCCTAATTCCATTGCCTGCAGCCTCACTGTCAAGCGAATTTTCCGGCCACCGGAACTTGAGCGACAATGAGCCGGACACTTAATGCCATTGACAATCCCGCGGGCAGAGAAAAAGTGGGCACAGCATCCAGGCCGGTCCAAATATAAAGATCTCCGGGCAGGCCAAAGGACCTTGAGCGATGAAGATACCAGCGGAGAGAATTCCTGCTCGACAAAAAAAGAGGAAGGGGCGGAAGGAAGCCCGGCCATGCTGTTCATGATCAGCCCCAGTAACTGGGCGCCCTTCAATATAGCCAGCGAAGAATGCATCCTGGAAAGCTTTGAGGAGGATGTTTTCCTGCTCTACCGCAACGCGCCCTCGATCATTGTGGGCCGAAACCAGAACACCCTGGCCGAGATCAACCTGCCCTGGGTGCTGGAGCACAAGATCCCCGTGGTGCGGCGTCTCACCGGCGGCGGAACGGTCTTTCACGACTTGGGCAATCTCAACTTCAGCTTCATCATGAACAGAACCGGAGCAGACGATGGCGGCTTTGCCAGATACACGGCGCCGGTGCTGGCTGCCCTGCACGATCTGGGAGTGGAGGCCAGACTCGAGGGGCGAAATGACCTCACGATCGGAGGCCTGAAGTTTTCCGGCAACGCCCGCGCGGTGCATCCCAAAAAGATCCAGCAACATGGCACCATCCTCTTTGACTCCAAAATAGCCGATCTGAGCGCCGCCCTCAACGCCAATCCCCTCAAATTCAGGGACAAAGCGGTAAAATCCGTTTCCAGCCGGGTTACGAACGTCACCGCGCATCTGGCCCAAGCTGTTACGCTGGATGAGTTCATCGACCTGATCCACATCCAGGTGCTGAAGCTGTATCCGGATACCCGCGAATACGAATTCAGCCAGGCTGACCTGGACGCCATCCAGGCCTTGGTGGAAAGCAAGTACGACACCTGGGACTGGAATTTTGGCCGTTCGCCTTCCTACAACCACGTTCAGGCTGTGCGCTGCGCCGCCGGCACGATCGAGTTCCACGCGGATGTCCACAAGGGCAGGATCACCGCGCTCAGGATCTTTGGAGATTTCTTCGGCGACCGTGACATCGCGGAATTTGAACGCGCCCTCACCAACCTGCCCCACCGCGAGGAAGACCTGCGCGAAGCTTTGAACTCGCTGCCATTGGAAGAGTTCTTTGGACCCGTGACCTGCGCCGACATCCTGCCGGGGCTGATCTGACCTTGTCCGAAAGGTCATTTCCGAAAGCGAAACGAGGGTTTCAGCCAGCCAAAAAAAACCTTGACCGATAAGGCTGATTAATTTTAGCGTGGTTCAACCAAAGATTGGAGTATCAATGAACATACATTTTCGCGACGTTCAGGCCGGCAGCGTTGAAGCCCGTGCCATCATGGAGATCGCCGATGGCGTTTTCCTGAACGAGATCACCATTCTCAACATCGAAGGCGAGATCGTGGTGGAGTTCCCCCGCAAGAGCTTCATGGGCAAGAACAACCGCACCTTCTACATGGATGTTGTCACCTTTGAGGACAACGACAAGCGCATCGTGTGGGAACTGGAGATCAAGAGCGCCTACAGGGAATGGCGAAAAGCGAACAAGAAAGTCCTGGTTTATGAAGAAAAATAGCAAAAATAATACAGCTGGAGGATCATCATGATCACCGACCTACAAGAAGTTCTCTCGACCAACATCAAGGGAATGAAGCGCTCCGCCATCCGCGAGCTGCTTAAGTTTTTGGGACAGCCCGGCCTGATCTCGTTTTCCGGAGGTTTTCCCGCCCAGGCTACCTTCCCGGTGGAAGAGCTCAAGGGCATCATCACCGAAGTAATGGACACCGAAGCCGCCTTCGCGCTGCAATATGGAGCCACGGAAGGCGACACCCTGCTGCGCACCCTGATGGTGGACCGCTACAAGAAAGCCGGCGTGGACATCAGCATCGACAACATGATCATCACCACCGCCTCCCAGCAGGCGCTGGACCTCATCGCCAAGATCTTCATCAACCGCGGCGACACCATCATCGTGGGCCTGCCCTCTTACTTGGGCGGACTTAGCGCCTTCAATTCCTACGGCGCGGACATGCTCGGCATCCCGATGGATGACGAGGGCGAAATTCCGGAGATCATGGAAACCCGGATCAAAGAAGCCATCGCCAGAGGCAAAAAGCCGAAATTCATCTATGTGATCCCGGATTTCCAGAATCCCGCGGGAATGACCATGAGCAGGAAGCGCCGCGAGGAGATCATCGCCATCGCCCATCGTTACGACATCCTGATCATCGAGGACAGCCCCTACCGCGAGCTGCGCTACGAGGGCGAGGACCAGCCCACCCTCTATGAACTGGACGGCACAGGCCAGGTGGTGCTGTTGGGAACCTTTTCCAAGATCTTCTGCCCCGGCTTCCGCATCGGCTGGGTGGTTGGCCATCCGGACGTGCTGGACAAGATAGTGGTGGGCAAGCAAGCCGCCGACCTCTGCACCCCGCCTTTCACCCAACGCATCGCCGCGCGCTACATCGAAAAGGGCTATCTGGACCCCAAACTGGACCAGATCCGCACGATGTACAAAGCCAAGCAGAAAGTGATGCTGGATTCCCTACAGGAATTTATGCCTGAGGAATTCACCTGGATCAAGCCCCAGGGCGGCCTCTTCCTGATGGCCTACGGCCCCGAGGGCATCGACACCAACGCCCAGCTCATGGATTGCATCAAACAGCAAAATGTGGCCTATGTGGCGGGAACCTCATTCTTCTGCGATGGCAAGGGCCAAAACACCATGCGCCTGAACTTCTCCTACGAATCCGAGGAGAACAACCGCGAAGGCTGCAAACGCTTGGGAACCTTCTACAAACAAGTGCTGGCCCAGAAAGCCTGAACGAGCCCACTGAACAAGAAATGAAAAAATATACATCCTGGAGGAAATATGCCTAAAAAAGTCGAGAAAGACCGCATGGGCATGATCATCAGGGAAGAAGACGCGCTGGAAAAGATGGAGGTGGAAGTTACCGAAGTCAAGGCTCCAGGCGACAAAGATTCCCCCGTTCTGATCTATTACAATTGGTGTAAAAAGTGCGGCATCTGCGTGGCCTTTTGCCCCACCGGCTGCCTGGGGCGCAGAGCCGACGGCTCCCCCTACGTCGCGGCCCCGGAAAAATGCATCCACTGCGAGACCTGCGACCGCCTCTGCCCCGATTTCGCCATCACCGGCGCCAAAGACCGCTAAGGAGTATCAATGGCCAAAGAGAAGATCACCAAACCCGCTCCCAAAGCGGCACCCCGCAAACCCAAAACCGAGACCAAGCTCGAGGAATTGCAAACCCGGCGCGAGCGCAAGACCGTGCTGATGCAGGGCAACGAAGCTGTGGCCTACGGCGCCCTTGATGCCGGTTGCAACTTCTTTGCCGGATACCCCATCACCCCATCCACCGAGATCGCCGAGATCCTGGCCGCCGAGCTTCCCAAACGTGGCGGGGTCTTCGTTCAAATGGAAGACGAGATCGCCAGCATCTGCGCCATCACCGGCGCCTCCCTGGCCGGGGCCAAATCCCTGACGGCAACCTCCGGTCCCGGATTTTCGCTGATGCAGGAAGGCATCGGCTTCGCCAAGATCACGGAAACACCCTGCCTGGTGGTGAACGTCCAGCGGGTGGGGCCCTCCACCGGAATGCCCACAAGCTGCGCCCAGGGCGAGATCCAGCAATCCCGCTGGGGCAGCCACGGAGACAGCCCAGCCATCGTGCTCTATCCGGACAGCGTGAAGGAATGCTATGAGCTCACGATTCGCGCGATCAACCTCTCCGAAAAATACCGCACTTGCGTGATCCTGCTGCTGGACGAGGTGCTGGGCCATATGCGCGAAGCCGTGAGCTTGCCGGACATGGCCAACGTGCGCGTGATCTCGCGCATCAAGCCGACCGTGCCGCCGCATTGGTACAAGCATTACGACGAAAACCAGAAGTATCTCTCCCCCCTGGCCAGTTACGGCGAAGGTTACCGATTCCACGTGACCGGGCTCACCCACGACCAGCTCGGATTTCCCACCAATAAACCAACTGAAGCCGCGGACATGATGGACCGCCTGCGCAAAAAGATCACCTACAACATCCGCGACCTCGTACAGATCGAAAGTTATCAGATGGAGGATGCCAGGATCGCCATCTTCGCCGCCGGGATCACAGCCCGCGCCGCCAAGGCAGCGGTTGCCATGGCCCGGCACGAAGGCATCAAGGTGGGCTTGCTGAGGCCGCTCACAATCTGGCCCTTCCCCGATGACGCCGTGAGCAAGATGCTGCGCGATGTGGACGTCGTGGTGGTGCCAGAACTTAACCAGGGCCAACTCGTCCGCGAGATCCAGCGCCTGGTGAAGGACCGTAGCGACAGCAAGCTGATCAAGATCCAGCGCGTGAACGGAAAACTGATCTCACCCCAGGACATCCTGAGAAAAATGAAGGAGGGGATCTGATCATGGCCAACATCCCACAACGCATCATCCACGACTTTTTGCGCCACGACAAGAAATTCCCCCACGTCTGGTGCGCCGGCTGCTCCAACGGAATAGTGCTGGGCTCGATCATCCGCGCCCTGGCCGGAATGGACATCAAGCGCGACGACATTGTGATGGTCTCCGGAATAGGCTGCTCTTCGCGCATGCCGGTGTATGTGGATTTCAACACCCTGCACACCCTGCACGGACGCTCCATCGCCTACGCCACCGGGATCAAGCTGCACAAGCCGCATCTGAAGGTGATCGTGATCACCGGAGACGGCGACTGCACCGCCATCGGCGGCAACCACCTCATCCACGCGGCCCGCAGAAACATCGACCTGACGGTGATACTGGTGAACAATAACATCTACGGCATGACCGGCGGACAATGCTCACCCACCACGCCCCATGATGCTATCGCCACCACAGCGCCCTACGGCAACATCGAGCCCGATTTCAACATCTGCGATCTCGCCCTCGGCGCCGGAGCCAGCTATGTGGCACGCACCACAGCCTACCACACCCAGGAAACCCAGACCATGGTGAAGGACGCGATCGAGCATCCCGGCTTCGCCCTGATCGAGATCGTCAGCGCCTGCCCCGTGATCTTCGGACGCCTCAACAAAAAAGGTGGCGCCCCGGAAATGATGAAGGAAATGCGCGACAACTCAGTGCCCCTGACCGCGGTGGAAAAACTCCCGCCGGAAAAGGTGGAGGGCAAGATCATCCGGGGAGTGCTGCGCAGGGAGGTGCGCCCGGAATTCACAGCCCAATACGCCGACCTGGTGAAACGGGTGCAGGCCATGGGAGGTGACAAATGAAGTCCAGAAGCTACGAAATAAGGCTTTCCGGCAGCGGAGGCCAGGGCCTCATCCTGGCCGGGATCATCCTTGCCCGCGCCGCCGTGCTGGACAAGCGCCGTGTCACCCAAACCCAGAGTTACGGCCCCGAATCCCGCGGCGGCTCATCCCGCGCCGATGTGATCATCAGCGATCAGGAAATCTACTTTCCTGAGGCCACCCACTTCAACTGCCTGCTGGCCCTCACCCAGGAAGCCTGCGACAAATATCTCTTCGACCTGCGCGAAGGCGGCATCCTCATCATCGACACCACCTACGTGAAAAACCTGGCCCTGGCGGCGGAAAACACCTACGAAGTGCCGTTCACGGACGTGGCCATCGAAAAGCTGGGCAGCCCCATCACTACGAACATCCTGTCCCTGGCCTTTCTGGTGAAGGTAACCGGCATCGTCAAAGAGGCTTCGCTCGAACAATCCATCTCCGAAACCGTGAAACCCGCCTTTGTGGACCTCAACCTCAAAGCCATGAAGCTGGGCTTCGAACTGGCCGCCAAACACGGTCTCAAATAGGAGCCGGCGCCATGATCAAACATATCTCCCACATCGGCATCGCCGTCCGAGATCTGGACGAAGGCATAGCCTTTTATCAAAAGCTGGGCCTCACCCTCGAGGGCACGGAAGAAGTGCCTTCCCAGATGGTGAAGGTGGCCTTCTTTCCCTGCGGCGAAACCCGCATCGAGCTGCTGGCCCCCACTTCCGAGGAAAGCCCCATCGCCAGATTCCTGGAAAAGAAGGGCGAGGGGATCCAGCATCTCGCCTTCGCCGTGGACGACCTGCCAGAAGAGCTGGTCAAAGCTGAAGACAAAGGCATCCGCCTCATCGACAAAGAACCCCGCCCGGGAGCGCATCGCGCGGATATCGCCTTTCTGCATCCCAAATCCAGCCTCGGCGTGCTGATCGAATTCTGCCAGGAACAGCAACACAAAGAAGAATAAGCAATAAACGGAGTCATCCCTCCGGATTAGTCAATATACTGCCGGCCTCATCCGCCGGCTTTTTTTGCCTGAATTGGGACTCAACTTCACATATCCCATTTATTGACAATTTGGTAGCATCACTTGTTCATGAGAGAACAGTTTGAAGTTTTCAGCGAAACATTACACCTCAGGATCAACTCCCGGAAGAGGACAATAGAGCGGGGGGAGAAATATTTCTTGACACGGAAAACAGTTGAAATAAAAATCACCAAAGCATCCGGAACAGCCCTCCGAGGCTGCCCCCCCGGCGCCAAGGAGACGCCCATGATCAGATTTGCGTACCTGCTCTTGGTTTGGATTTGTGTTTTGCTGGCGGCAGTTCCCGCCCTGGCCGCCACAGCTGATCCAAGTTATCTTCCCCCCTCTTCCGGCCAGTCCAATCCAGGCAGCCGCACGGTGAATGTCTGGGATGGCAGTACCAGCCGGGCGTGGGGCACTGCCGCGAACTGGAGCCTGAACCACATTCCCACATCCAGCGAAGACGTGGCGATCCCAGCCGCCGCTCCACGCGAACCCCTGATCGCCAACCCACAGTCCTGCGCGAGCTTGGGCATCGAGAACGGCGCCATACTCACCATCAACGCCGCCGCGCTAACGCTATCCGGCGATTTCGGCTGTGGAGGCTCGCTGGAGATGTCCGATGACTATGCTTCCGAACTCATCATCCCGGGCAATGCCACTTTTGGAAGCGGAGGGACGGTCAGTTTGGGCTTTTCAGCCGAGGTCCACATCAAGGGTAACCTTATTTTCAACAGCGGCTCTGCCGTAAACGCCAGCGGCGGCTATTTCCGCATGTATGGCAACGGCAACTCCCAGATCCAGGTGAACGCCCCCACCGCGCTGATGGTATTGGCGTCGGAGAAGGACAGCGGCTATGGCATGACCTTCTCTGCTGCTTCCACCCAGCCGCTCACGCTATTTAGCCTCGCCACCTACGCCGGCTCCGCCACCTACAGCAATTTCACAGGCTACATCAACGTCTCCGGAATCGTGGAGACCTACGCGGGAGCCATCGTGCAACTGAATCAGGGAATACTGCGCACGCAGGTGCCCACCGGGATGGGAATGATGGTGCAGGGTGGAGACCAGACCAACTATCTGCACCACCTGGAGATAGCCAATGCCGCGGACTCGCCGACCCGGGTTTGGAGTATCGCGGTGCAGGGGAATGTGACCATCACCAGCGGTGTTCTGCAGCATATGGAAGGCATCCTAAAGGTTGGCGGCAACTGGACGAACAACGCCGGCACGGCTGGTTTTTTGGAAGGGTCCTACACCGTGGAACTAAACGGCACGGGCGACCAGACGCTTTCCGACGAGAGTTTCTCCACGCTGGATCTGAACAAAGCCTCCGGAAACCTGCTGATCCCCGCCGGGTCGGACGTCTTTTGCAACAGCTTTGACTGGACAGCCGGCGCTTACAGTGTAACCGGGGGCAATCTGAGCGTCGCGGACCTCGTTGATCCCGCGATCGAAGGCAGCATCACCCTCACTTCCGGCTCCATCGAGTATCATCAAAACCACGGCGGGGTCTATCTGAGGGCTGATGTATTCATCAGCGGGGGCACCTTCAATTTCTACGGAATGGGCGAAACCACCCTCTCGCCCGAGGGACCAGCGCGCACCTTCAGCATGAGCGACGGGATCCTGGATTTCAAAAACCAGAGCCTGAGGATCCCGCAAGTCAACGGGGCCGTCTATGCCGTAACGGGGGGCACCATCCGCATTCCGCTGGACCTCAACCTCCCCACCTTCAGTTTGTTTCAGCCCACCGGAGGGACCTTCGAGTTTTATGGGGCCACTGCGGCGAACATTTTCGGGGGGACCGGACCCAGCCTCTTTAACGTGAAAGTGGATAAAAACGCCAAGGAAGGGGCCGCGGAGCCAGGCCCGCGCGCCAACACCCTAACCTTCGGGGAATTGGTAAACATCCAGGGCAACCTGCAAGTGAACAGCGGAACCCTGGAGGTCTCTTATCAGGCGTTTGTGCAGGGCAACGTGGACGTGTATGGTACGCTTAACGTAACTTGGGGCGGCTGGGACGGAGGGCTGAAACTTTCTAACAACTCCTGGCTGCGGGTATTTAACGGAGGCCGGCTGGAGGTTCTGGGCAGGGGAGCGTTGCGGGCGCGGATCGGCACTTGGTACGCCACAGACTATTTCAAGCTGAACATCCTCAGCGGCGGCACCATCGCCGCCAACCTGGCCGAGTTCTACCGCCTGGGCCACGATGGCCTGGTTTTGGAAGCCGGCTCCATCGTGGATGAAACCATCGGCATTAACCGCTGCATCTTCCGCGACGGCGATCCGAACGCCAGCTACGCCGCACGCTATTTGAGCATCCAGTCCCAGCAGACCTTCCAGATGTGGTTCTGCCACTTCCCCACCGATCACGCGACTGGCTGGTTCAATGTTTACCGCCCGGTTAGCGTGGGCACGGTAAGCATGGTCTACTGCACCGGGGTGTTCAGCGGCGAGGCGCATGAACTGGACGAATACGGCACGGTGACTTGGTTAGCCGGGACGCACGACTACGTTCCGCAGGCCACGATAGAGTATTTTCTCTCTGACTTCACGACGGATATATATCAGCTAAACATCGACTATTACGGGCTGCCCCAGTATTTCAACATCTATCGCAGCGACCTACCTGAGGGACCCTATGTGCTCTATGACCATTCCTGGGAAGAGTTCTGGAACGAAGTTGTGCCATCCGACGGTTCGAAGTGGTTCTTCAAAATCACGTCAGTTGATTATGAGTAAAACAATTTCCCTGTAGATATATCATAAACAGTGATTGCCTTGTCGGCCTGTCTCAAATAATGGGCGCTAAATGCCCCGCTAAGAAGACACCTTCCATATAGGAAGTGATGTTGAAAGCGAATCAAGCGATATCCGGCCTCAAAGACAGTCACTTGGGGTTTTGGGGGTATTTAAATGTATGACTACCTCTGCTGACGAGGGGTTCAAATCCCACCCCGTGAACTCGCTGCGCTTCTCCGGACTGATTCCAAGTGGAACAATTTCACCCACTTGGTTTGAAAAAGAACCTCACTGATTTGTGAGCCCGATATTGTTACCCACTATATATGAAGGGCTGCGGGAACCCACTCACAAAAACAGGGCGGAATCGTCAGACTCCCCGCAGAAGTTCAGCCAATTCACCTCCCGTTAACCACCGCCTCACCACCCAACCATTGGTGGGGAAGTGAAGCGGAGGTTGACAGGCAGTGAATGAGAGAGGGCTCAGGGAGGTTTGACACGTCCTCAAAATGAAAAACCCGGAAGCGGACTCCCGGGTTTGGTTATGTTGTTGGTTGTGAGTTGGTTAGTTCTTCGCGATCACCTTGTAGAACTTCATCGCTGCGGAGCTTTCACTCCAAGTGACACCGGTCCAGTTACCCTGGGCGAGGGTGTAGGTTCCGAAGGGATTGGTGGCAGACCAGATATCATATGAGGTGGCGCCGGCGATTGCTGTCCAGGTGAGGGTGACAGTGTCTCCGGAGCGGGTGATCACCACCACGGGTGGCTCAAGTCCACCGGCAACGGTGGTTACATTTATCTCGTTGGAGTTTACGCTGGTGCCGTAGGAATTGACCGCGCGCACCACGTAATAATATGTAACACCAGTGCTTAGCCCGGTCACGGGATAGCTGGTAACATTGCCGACATAGAGATTCTCAAATCCCGGAACGAAAACCTGGGCGTTGATCGAATGCAGGCCAAGGTTGTCTATGTTATCGATGTCGTAGGCTTCCCATTCTGTTTCCAGGGTCGGGAATCCGCTGTCGGGATTTGTTAATACTCCACCCAGCACCGTGATCTTTCTGCGCAGCGTTTGGTTGACCGTGGTTAGGGGAGCGGTACCCCAGGCTGTGCCTGGATCTTCGCCCATGCGGCCGAAGATATCCACAATGGTGTCCGTGCTGATCTTGCGCAAGACCAGGGCGTCATCTCCGTTGAAGTTAACATTGCCCGAGGTGATGTCCGCCAAAGCCAGGATCGAGGCATTTGCGGAAGGATTGGCCATCACATATACGTCTCCGTTGGCCAGCAACCCGGTAAGCGGAACGATGTTGGGAGTCAGCCCCCCGTTGAACCAGTTTTCATATTGGTAATCGCTGAGGTCCACTTCCGCGCCGGTACCATTGAAGATCTCGAGTGCCTTGTTGTTGCTGCTTCCCTCGATGTATTCCGAGAAGAACAGGCCGTTGGCAACCGCTGACCCGATGGTGTAAACATCCAGATAATAACCGGTGGCGCCGGTCACGGCCTGCCAATTGGCGGTGAAACCGGTTCCGGTGATGTTGGTGGCAGCCAGGGCGACAGGGGCGTCCGGGGGTGGAGGAGTGGTAACTTCGCCGCTGCAGACAACGGTTTCGGGAGTGGCGCCGGTGGAGGTGATGTTGATCACCTCGTCGTTATAGGTGCCAACTGCCAGACCGGATTTCAGGCGCACGTAGATGGTGGTGGTGGGAACGATGCCGCCTGTCTGGGTGAGGGTGAGGGGTGAAGTGTAGCCCGTTGTCTCACTGAGGGAGATCTCGTAGTTGGTGGATGCCGTCAGAGTGATGTTGGCCGTCAAATCCGCGCCGCTGACGGTGAAGGTCTGGGCGGCGGAGGGGCCGGTGCCGTAGTAGGTGAATCCCGACAGAGTTGCCGGGACGACATTGATGACAGGAACAGAGCCGGTATAGATGTTGATGTCGTCAACTTCCCAGCGAGTGGGATTATCGGTGGAATAGTACTTGAAGGCCAGATAGACATTGGTGCCGGTGATGGCGGAAAGGTCCAGAACTCCGGAGGGAGTTTCGATTCCCGGATTCTGAGGAACCGCCGCCGAGAAGGGAATTTCGGTCCAGGTGGCTGAACTGGGATTGCCAATGCCGAAATAATTGCTGGAATACATCAGCTTCAGATAGTTGTTGGCATCCATCAAGCCGTAGGTGGCGATGGTGTTGAAGGTCATCCGTTCCCCGGTGTAGTTGTTGAAATTGATGCCGGGCAGGACCAACCAGTGTTCTTCCAGGGTGCCGCCGAAACCGTTGCAGGAGGCGTTGTCGCTGTTGAAAATATACCAGGGATGGGTGCCGGCCACATCATATCTGTAGGTATCGCCCCAGCCGGCAGTAAAGTTCTGGGTATAAGGTATGGTAGTGGTGGCGGGCACGATCACGGTGTAGCTGTGTTCCGGGGATGTGGAGGACAGGGGTTCGTCATCCTCCGCGTAGATCACGTAGTAAACCGTGGCTCCAGCCGCCTGAGCCGGTATGTTGCTGGATGTGGTATAGGTGTTGCCTGTGCTCAGATTCATTTCGATCGTGTTCGGATATACTCCGGTGGCGGTGCCCCATTTCAGGGCAACATAATAAACACCGCTTTCGTCAGTCACATCTGCGGAAACCGCAACAGTGGTGGTGGGGGTGATGTCCAAAGCGGGTGACTGGAAGATGTTGGAGATCACGGGAGGCACGTTGGTTGGGCCGGAGGCAAAAAGGTCAGCCCATAAGGTGGCAACCCTGATGCCATCGATCTTGAACGGAGAGGTGGGATTTCCTTGCCGAATCGCTACGGAGCCTACATTGACGATATCGGTACCGGTCACGTCCGGGGCGGCAAGATTCTCAGTCGGCTCTACGCCGGTTGAAGGGTTGATCCACAGTTTAACGATGTCATTAGCTGTTCCGGTTACAATATCGTACCTCATCACTATCAGGTAGGTTGTGTCGAACTGATAGTTGAATCCGGTGTAAGCGGCTACTGTGGCATTCCCCGCTTTCGCAAGCCCAAAAGCGATATTGCTGCCAGCCGTATCCTTTTTCCAAAAAACCCTGCCCTTGAAGTCGGTTCCTATCGTAGCTGGGCCAAAATGTAAGAAATAATCGCCGCTGGCATTGGTGGTGGTGGGGATATTCACCAAAAAAGAAACATAGACGCTGCCGGAAGTCTGCGCGCCAAATGGCTTGTGGGCATCCTCGGAAGAGGTGGTGCCGGTGAATGTGGTTTCCGCGCAATATCCAGATGCGGGAGTATAACCTGAATAGGTCAGAGTGGTATTGCCGATCAAGATTGGATTGGTACCCGCTCCACTGTGGGCAGTCCAGCCGTAAACAGTCAGCGCTTCTCCGGGTGTACCGGTAAAATTGTCCTCCATGAGGACGGTGGCGTTCATTACTCCGATGAATAGTAGCAACGCCATGATGATCAAATTTCTTTTAAGCATGTTCATCTCCTTGCTTAGGTCCTTTAATAAGTTGTTGGTGCCGGGGTCTCTGGCCGGCACCGTGACAGATCTCGAAATTAACAAATGCGTTCATGGCTGGGGTTGTAAGCCCCGATCCATGCCAATATCACAATAAAACATATGGGTACAGCAACAAACAGGCGCACATTGTCCTGTGCGGCCAAAATCTCACGGTCGTGCATATCCGTCAATCAATTTTTCTGAGCTTGGCCGGAATCAGCCGCTGTGTCATTCTGGAAGGCCTGCGCCAGCACGCTGGGACGCGAATTCCAGACCGCAATAAAACGGATTGACAGGACGCCGGCTTTGAATTATCGTGTACACAAACGAAAATATCATAAAGGACATAGAGATGACACATTCCACCAATCCCCTGTTGCGGCCAAAAAACACTCATCGTTTGCGGGCCATCCCCTTCGACGAGATCAAGACCGAACATTTCCTGCCGGCGATCGAGGCAGCGCTGAAAACAGCACGGTCAGAGATCGAGGCGCTGAAGAACAACCCCGCCGCGGCCGATTTTGAGAACACCATCCTGGCTTTGGAGTTCAGTGGTGAACAGTTGGACCATGTGGCCGGGATCTATTTCAACCTGCTTTCCGCCGAGTCGGACGCCGAATTTAAGGCCCTGGCGCAGCAGATCTCACCTCTGCTGGCAGAATTCAACAGCAGCATCTCCACCGACGCAGTGATCTTTGCCAGGGTGAAGAAGGTTTGGGAACAGGAGGTGGAGGGACGCCTGAAACCAGAGATCCCCCGGGACCTGGGCGACCGGGATCAGTTGAAACAAGCGGAGCGTTTCCGCCTCATCGACCGCGTTTACCAGGGTTTCATCCGCGGCGGGGCGCTGTTGAGCGGGCCGGACAAACAAAAACTGACCGAGATCGCGATGGAATCCTCCCAGCTGTCACCCAAGTTCAGCGACAACGTTCTGAGCGCCACCAACGCCTGGGAACTGCACATCACCGATCCCGCGGACGTGGAAGGTATGCCATCCGGCGTGCTGGCCGGCGCGGCGCATCTGGCCAGGGCGAAAGGCAAGGAGGGCGGCTGGCTCTTCAACCTGCAGCCATCCAGCATGGTGCCGCTGCTCACCTACTGCAAAAACCGCGAACTGCGGCGCCAGATCCAAACGGCTTACGCCTCCCGCGCGTTCCGGGATGACTTCGACAACCAGGAGATCATCAAACGCGCCCTGGAACTTCGCAAACAAAGGGCCGACCTGCTGGGCTTCAGCACCCACGCGGATTTCGTGCTGGCCGACCGCATGGCGGAATCGGTGGACACCGCCACCGGTTTCCTGGAAAAGATCTACAGTGTGGCCTACCCTGCTGCCCAAAAGGAATTCGAAGAGGTGAAGGAATTCGCCCTCAAGACCGACGGCATCACGGATTTCATGCCCTGGGACCTGGGTTATTATTCCAACAAGCTCAAGGAAGCCCGCTACGCCTACGATCCGGAGGAACTGCGCCCTTGGTTCAAGGTGGAAAACGTCTTGGAAGGCCTGTTCCTGGTGGCCAAAAAGATCTACGGCATCGAAGTAAGGCAGGTGCATGATGTTCCCACCTGGCACAAAGACGTGAGTACCTGGGAAGTTTACGGCCAGGAAGGAGACTTTCTGGGCCTGATGTACATGGACCTCTTCCCGCGGGACACCAAACGCGGCGGGGCCTGGCAGACATCCTTCCAGGGACAGGGCCTGTATGCCGACGGTCTTCGCCGCCCGCAGGTGGCGATCGTGGCCTCGCTGACCCCCTCAACCGAGGACCAGCCTTCTCTGCTGCGTTTGGACGAAGCCCGCACCGTCTTCCATGAATTTGGCCACGCGCTGCATTCCCTGCTCGCGGACGGTTATTACAAAGGGCTTTCAGGCACCAGCGTGCTGTGGGATTTTGTGGAGCTCCCCAGCCAGATCATGGAAAACTGGCTGCTGGAGGAGGAGGCGCTGAATCTCTTCGCCAGGCATTATGAGACCGGGGAGCCGCTGCCCAAGGCACTTCTGGACAAGGTGATCGCCGCCAAGAACTTCCAGGCGGGGCTGGCAAATATCAACCAGCTGCGCTACGCCATGCTCGATTTTGCCTGGCATACTGCCGATCCGAAGCAGATCACGGACGTGGACGCCTTTGAAAAACAGGCCACCGCGAGGTTCCAGATCGCGCCCCCCATCGAGGGCGCGAACATTTCCTGCGCCTTCGCTCACATCTTCGCCGGAGGCTATTCCGCCGGATATTACTCCTATAAATGGGCCGAAGCTCTCGAAGCCGATGCCTGGAGCCTGTTTGAGCAAAAGGGGATCTTCGATCCGCAGGTGAGCGGAGACTTCCGCAGATACATCCTGGCCAGAGGCAACGCCTTCCATCCGATGGACCTGTTTGTGGCCTTCAGGGGACGCAAACCCGATCCTGACGCGCTGCTGCGCCGTGACGGGCTGATCCCCAAACTGGCCTGAACCGATATATTCAAGGCTGAACGCCGGCTCATTGCAGCCGGCGTTTTCGTTTTCCTCCGGGCTTGGGCAGGATCAGTCGATGCCGGGAGGGATCGTCTGTCCGGGAGGGTCTTCCAGCAGGTGTTGCGGGATCTGGGGACGGGGCTGAATGTTCAAAGCCTGGAGCCCCTGATAGTAGATCTGAAGCTCATGATCGGTGATCCTGATGATGCGGCGTCCCGCGATCACATCACCCTCCCTGACTGTGTAGGTCTGGTCCTGGAATTCCACCACCGCCAGCGTTTCACCAGTTCTCTCGTCGCGTTGGGTCCTGATGGGCAGGAAAGTGTTGCGCAGAGAGTCTTCGAACGCTCTGATCCCTTCGAAACGCCCTTTAATCCTGTTTCCCTGCCTCAGGGGATCAAGCGGGGCGGTGAATTGGGTGTTCTGGCGCTCCAGGATGGACCGTTCGATTGACCTGATCCGGGTCCGGAGGGTGTCCGAGACTGATTCGTTGGTGTATTTGGACCTTGGGGGCACCTTCGCCGCCCGGGCTTGGTGATAGGCGAGCCAGGCGAACTGGGAGGCCAAAGACGCGATCAACAGGATGAGTGCGATTCCATGCAGTTTATTGGCCTGCATCCTGAGCTCCTTTGACCACTTTGAGGAGAGAAAATTCCAGGGCGATGAGATAGCTGTCAGGGGATTCGGGATCCTCCGGCTGTTCGATCTCTTCCGGTTGGACTGGGCTGATATCCAGATAACGGATCCTGACGATCTGGTCCAGCGCCTCCAGCTCGGAAATGAATTGCCCCATGCGGGCGAAAGTCCCCCTTAGATGCAGGCTGCAGGTGGTTTCGGCCATGCCTGGCTCGGGATGCTTGGGGGCAATTTCCAGCCAGGCGGTTTTAGGGGCAGCGTCCCGCTGATAAGGTTCCAATTGGTTTTGGGCCACCAGTCTGGCCAGTTCCTGGCTGAAAGTCCGCAGTTCGTCTTCCGAAAAGGCCCTGTCGTTGGTGAGGTTTTGGATCAGGATGCCGCGAAACTGGCTGAGTTGCTGATCCAGGATCCTGGCGCTGTTGAGCTTGCCCAGGGTCGATTTGATCAAAGAGTCCTGCCGTGCCACTTCTTCAAGCTGCCGCCGCGCCAGCACAGCCCCTGTCGTGAAAAATATCGTTGCCAGCAAAACAATGCCCGCGATTAGAACAAGGTATCCGCCTTTCATGGCCTGGTCCCCAAGCCCCCCAGGGCGGCAGAATCGCGGCTGTGACATTCGATCAGAAACTCCAGGATCTCCATGGGCCCGGCCTTTTGCCGTTTGCTCAGGCCGGACCTGATCAGGGGAAAGTCGTTGCTGATCTGGGGATCTGAGCGCAAATTCTCCACAATGGCCTCCACCAGTTCCTCCTCTCCCCCTACGCCGTCCATTTCGCTGATCCCGGCCAGGGTCAGCACACCGTTGCTGTAGTTGATCTTGCGCACTGTCACCAACCCTTCCGAATCCCTGCTCAAAGCCTCCAGCTTTTGGGTCCAGAAAATGCGGTTGTTGAAGGCGTCGGCCAGTCTGATAACGTCTTCGACGCCCAGGTGGTCGCTTTGGGTTTCCAGGTCGCTTAGCCGGGCGCTGAGCTCAGCCAGGTATTGCCGGCGGTATTCCACTTTCCGCTTCAGGGATGCGTTCAGGATGAAGAGACCCGCGAACAACACCACTGTGCCTGCCAGCAAGCCGATGGCCAGGTTGCGGATAGCAGTCCTTTCCTTGCCCATTCGGGCTGTTTCCCCACCTCGGGGATCTGGAGTTTCCCTCCTGCCTGGATCAGACGCCATGCCCGGCCACCTGCTCCAGTTCATAGGCCTTCACCATGAGGGCGGGATCATCTGCCAACCTGCTCAAACTGCTGTCGGCGGGATCTTCCGGCAGAGGCGGCCTGGCTTCTTTGGCCCGCGACTTCTCCACATACCTCATGTAGTACGGAAAAACCTTTATGGCCAGAACGACAACGATGATCGCCACCACAATTATCTCGATCACCCTTGTCAGTTGCTTCCTGTTGAGTTTTCCGGGCATCTGTCATTCTTCTCCTTTGGCTCTGCTGTTCTTTCCCCTGGCGCTGTTTCCGAAGCGTGCCACAGGGCCATTTTGGGAACAAAAGTAGCAATAAATGACTTGACGCATTCTTGTCCAATCTTTTTTTAGCGCCAATCTCAAAGTCAATCCATTCAACAAGGAGATAGATATGCATTTTTCCCGTTGGCTAACCTTGGCCCTGGTCTTGGCTGTGGGCATGGCAGCCTGCTTCGCGGATGATGTCAAGCCCATCGTGGTGACAAACCAAAACCGGCTCAGCGACACGGACATTCTGGCCGAATACGACGGTGGCGTGATCACCCGCAAAGACTTGGATGCCAAGATATCCCACCTGCCTCCCAATCAACAGGGCAGATACCGCACCGTGGAAGGACAGACCCAGGTGCTGGACATCATGGCCGTGGAGGAAGCCTTCATGGCCAAAGCGCTCAAGATGGGCGTGGACAAGGATCCTGAGATCGTGCAAAACATCAACGCCGGCAAACGCCAGTTCCTGATCCAGGAATACTACAAGCGTAACATCTCAGACCTCGTGGTGGTCACCGAGGCTGACAAGGCGAGATATTATGAGGACAACAAACAGGCTTTCTACGAATTCCCCAACCTCACGCTCAACTATCTTCAGGCCGCCAGTGAGGCCGACGCCCTGGCCGCGATCGCCCAATTGAAGGCTGGCAAAGCCTTTGCCGAGGTTTCGGACGCGTACAGCATCAATGCCTACGCCAAGGGGCTCAAAGGTCTGGTCCAAAACATTCGGTTGAACGGAAACATCCCCGGCGTGGGCAACGACCTCGCGCTGGAGAAGCTCATCGCCGATTCCAAGGTCAGCACAACTGAGGTTTACGGCCCCTTCAAAACCACCACCGGCTGGCATGTGTTTCAAACCCTGGAATACAGGCCCGGCCGCTATAAATCCCAGGCTGAGGTGATGCCCGAGCTGGAACAGCGGGCCCGCCCAGGGGTGGAATCAAAGATGCTTAACGACCTCACGGACCGCCTCAAACTCAAATACTCGGTGGTGGTGGACACCACCCACATTGCCGAGGTCGACCTTTATGACCGTGCCAAGAACGAAGCTATCAAGGACCTCAATCTGATTTCCTCAACCAATCCCGAACTCAATATCACCGTGGGTGACCTGATCGACAGATTCTCCCAGCTTTCCCAGCAGGAACAGCTCTATTACAGCAAGGGAACGGCCACGGCCCAACTTCTGGACCAGGAACTCATCCGGTCCCTGATATACGCCGACGCTGTCGCCCAAGATTACGGCAAATACCTCCAGGGAAATCCCGAATTCGAACAGATGAGGCGTTTCTACATCCTGAACAAGGCCTTCCAGCAGTTGGTGGTGGATTCCATCCAGGTCAGCAGTGAAGAGGCCCGGGCATATTATGACGAACACATCGGGGACTATACCACTCCGGGGCAACGCACGATCGAGGCGCTCTGGTTCACCGACACCGATGCGGCGGAGAAAGCCCGCAAGCAATATGAGCTCTTTGCCCGTTTCGATGACCAGGAACGCATCAACAAGCTCATCGAAGAGAAATCGTCCAAGCCCAAACAAAGCGTTCTGCCCAATCTCTACAACAACGGCATCATCACCGGCATCGGGCCCGACGAAGCCTTTTCCAAACTGGTTTGGGACAATCCCGTGGGCTACATCAGCCCCGTTTTCACCTCCGCCCGCGGCGACATCCTCTTCTTCCGCATCCTGAGCGAAACTCCGCCCACACCCCAGAACTTCACCGAGCTCGAACCCCGCATCTTCGGCCTCGTCAAAAACCAGCGCCAGGCCTCCCAGCAGGAAGTGGTCACCCAGCAGCTCTTTGAGGAGTTCCACATGGTTAAATATCCCCAGCGCATCAGCCTGGAACTCTCGGCGGAAGAACTCTTCACCATGGCGGACAACTCCGCCCGCCAGCGCAATTTCCGCGACGCCACCTCCTTCTACGATCAGATCATCAAGAATTACCCCAACGGTTCCGACGACTAC
>JAGOIS010000131.1 GCA_017995495.1 Candidatus Cloacimonadota bacterium | reverse complement strand
CGGAGCCCGGATCTGTGTTGTGGAGGATCTTCAACCTTTCCAGGTACGAGAGCACGGCCAGGTCGCCTTCCCGGGAGTTGAGCAGCGATCGGAAGAGCGCGTCCGCCTCTGCCGAAAATCCATCTTGATTTAGCATCACAGCCCTGTAATAGGTGGCAGTTTCAGAAGTCTCGGTCAGCTTCGGCAACAGCGCTTTGGCGGCGGCATAGTTTTCCTGGTCCAGTTCCTTTCTGATCCTGAGCAGGATGAATGGGGGAGTGAAGGTGACCAGACTGTCCAAACCCGAGATATATTCGTCGAACATATCATATTGAGCCTCAGTGAGAAGTTGGTCCAGCCATGCGCCGTGATATTTGCCATGATCTGGAGAGGCGACCGAAAGAGTATCAAGAATGGCCTGGGCTTCAGCATCCTTATGTAAGGCAAGCAAGGCCTGAAAGTAGTCGAACAGCACTTCCCCCGGATCATAGGCAAGGGCTTTCCGATATTCATCCTCCGCGGACAACCAGAGCTCCTGCATGGCTTTGATGCGCCCGCGCCACACATTCACCTGATATAGATACCAGGGATGAGTGGCCGCTTTTTCCAGGTCTTTGAGCAGGCTCAATCCCAGGGCATGATCCTGCAGATAGTAGCTGCTTATCGCGTAGTTGAGATAGACATCGGGCAGGATGTCGGGATGCAGTTCCTGCTCCATAAGTTCCTGATAGATGCCGCTGCTTTGCTCAAAATCGCCTTTCCGCAGGGCAATGTTGCCCCGCAAATACTGGACATACTGGCCATACTCCGAATTCGGATAGCGGTTGCTGAATGAATCCAGCTCCGCCTCGATTTCGTTCAGATTGTCCGCGTTGCGGTAATAGAGTTCAACGATATAGGCAAAATCGTCATTCTCACGGGCTGGTTGCCCCACAAGGAGCGACACCCTCAGGCACATAACTGTCATCAAGAGCATCAGGGGCAGCCAATTTGGCCTGGTTGATCCGTTGTGGGGGTGCTTGGAGTGCTTCATGGTTGTTCGCCAAGTGTCACTTGAAGGGAAGGATGATGAACACGGAAGTGCCTTCATTTTCCTTGCTCTTGATGACGATCTGGCCCCCATGCAATTCTGCGATGCGCCTGGAGATTGAGAGCCCGAGGCCCAAGCCACTACTGCGGTATTCGATGATCCCGCTCTTGTGGGAATAGATGGCGTTCAGTTCGTAAAACTTGCGGAAAACATCATTGATCTGGTGTTTGGGAATGCCGATGCCGTTATCTGTGACAAAGATCACGAGCGATTCCTTGTTGTCGATCTTTTCCTGCACGAAGGCGGAGCGGCGCGCCCCGATGGTGATGAGTCCGGATTCCTGGGTGAAGCGCACGGCGTTCAGCACAACATTGTAAACCATCCGGTGCAGATCGGTCCAGTTGGATTGCACCGGGGGCAGGTCAGCCTCGATCTCCAGGCGGATGTGCATGTTGCGTTCGCGGGAAAGGATCTCCACCTGCTGATGGATCAATTCCAACACCTCGGTGACCCGTAGCGGCGATTTATCCAGCTTCCTGGCCAGGTTGTAGTGGTTCATCGTCTGAATGTCCGAAATGGTCATGGATAGCTTGTTGATAGAATTCTCCAGTTCGGAAAAGATCTGCTGGCCCTGGCGGTCGTCGGGATTGGCGCTGCGTTTCAGTTTGGTCATGGCGCCCTGGATCAGGAACAGCGGGGTGTTCAGCTCATGGGTCACGATGCCGATGAACTCATCCTTGAGCTGTTCCAGGTTGTTCAGGTCTGCGCTTTTCTGCACCAGAACTGAGTATTGGAGCACATTCTTGACTGAGTTAGCGATGAGATTCATCAGCAGGACCATGATGTCCTCATTCAGATACAATTCCCGGGTGCTGTCGCCGACGTTGTCCAGATAGAGGTAGCCCGTGTATGAATCAGTAACGGAGATCTGGCCGCAGAAGATGGTCTGGATGGCATAATCGTGCACGCTCACGGAATCTTCAAAGCGCTGGTCGAGCTGGGCGTTCAGGGCGGTAACGTCGCGGTGGGAGCCCTGGCAGAGACTGAGGGCTGTTTTGCTCACGCCGAAGACAGTTTCGAGGATCTGACCATTTTGATCCAGTTGCACCTCAAACAGGTTGTTGCCATCGGCATCTTTCTTGATCAGGAAGCCCCTTGTGGCGTTGGATAGATCAATCGCTGCAGATACCATCGACTGTTCGAGTTCTGTGAGGCTCAAAGTGCCCATCAGCTCGTGTGAGATCTCGATCAGCCGGTTCATCTTTTCCATGCGCAGATTTATTTCCTGGTAGTCCCAGGCGCGGATCAGCATGGCAGTGAGATGCGATTTGATGTTTCTGAGCAGGGCGACCTCACTGGCCGTGTATTCCAATTCCCCGTTGTCGTTCAGCACCAGATAGCCTATCTTTCTGCTGCCGGATAGCAGGGGCAGGATGGCGATGTTTTTACCCTCATGTTTGAAAGTGGCCAGGTTGTCCGTTTGAAAGGCCTTGTCGATGAAAGGCGCAAATTCGGCTGGGAGAACTGATTCCCCATCGCGGTTGTAGCTATGGAAAAGGTAGTAACTGCCGATTTTCTCGGACCAGACCAGCAAGGTGAATTGCCAAGGTGCGATGATCTGGGCGATCCCTTTTTCGATCAGGAACTTCACCCTCTGCACACTGTTCACGTTCGAGATTTCGAAAAGCATCTCATTCCAGCGGCTGCGGGCATCCCTTCTGCGTGAGGCTATGGGCACGACCCGGAATTTACTCAGGTCTTTTATGTCATACAGCTTGATCTTCAGGAAATTCGCCCGGTCGTCCTCGCTGATATCTGCCGTGATGGTTTCCAGATAACTGCGGTAGAGGCTGAATTCCTCTTCCGCCGCGGGCATCGCGCCCAGTTCCACCAGAAGTTGTATTTTCAGTTGCAGCAGTTCTTCCACCAGTTGGTAGTATTTTCGCTCCTGGCATTGTTCCAGCAGGCGGTTGATCTTACGCAGGACATCCCGCAGGGGGATGGTGGCGGTGGCAAGTTCCAGCTTGAGTTCCAGCAAGTCAAGGCTGTTTTCCCAATAGCGGTATTGGTTTTCCGCGATGGCCGGCCTGGCTTTGGCGATCAGATCTGCTGCTTTTGCCATATCGCCCAGCCCATAGTGGCAGTTGGCTTGCAGCACGTTGAACACGGCCAGGGCATAGTTGTTGTTGATCTCACCCGCGAACTGCATGGCGAGTTTGATCTCACTCAGGGCGGTGGCGTAGTCTTTCTCCGCCATGGCCAGCAGCGAGAGGATGTTGTGGAAGAACTCCTGTTCGTGGATCTGGGTATAATCTATGTGGGCATTTTTGCGGATGATGCGGCGCAGTTTTTTGGGATTGGCCATCTCATTGAGATAGTAGAAATAGGTTTTCACCAGGGGGTTGATCTGGGTTACCACACCCTCGATCAACTTGGGTTCGTTCTTGCTGATGAATTTGTAATAGTGGCCGAACCCGATGATCTTGCTTTTGGCGAGGGCGAGGTTACGCTCGATCGACACCAGATACTTGTCCGCTTTGATGTTTTTGATGAGTTCCCGAGCTTCCAGCAGCCTGGCCTCGGCCTCTTCAAACTCTCCCATCTTGATCTTTGCCTCGCCCTGATTCAAGAGAGCCCGGCCTTCTGCCAGCAGGTTGCCGCGGTCTTTGGCATAGACCAGCGCTTTCTGCGAGTGAGCGAGGCCAATGATGGTGAATCCTTGCTTGAGGTTGAGGTCGGCAAGGTTGTTGTAGATCCAGCCCAGATGCCGGCGGATATTGTAGCTGTTCCAGATGTTCAGGGCTATGTTGAAATGTTCGTCGGCTTCGGCGACGTTTTTCTGAACGCTGTAGAATTCACCCAGGGTATTGTGCAGCGAAGCCAGTTCGATCATGGCGTCGGGATCTTGGCTGGGGATCAATTCCGCCAGAAAGTTCTCCAATCCCCGGGCCGCGGAATCGTAATCACAATCCCGCGCTTCATATGCTGCCTGCAAGGTCGCCGCTTTAATCCTGAAGGCGAGCGATACCTCCTCCAGATCAATCCCGTCCAGAGTTTTTTGAACCCGGTCCGGGTCCGTGCGGGCATAAACCTGTGCCTGATACAATCTGGCCATTGATCTCTGACATGGGGATGAAGCCATTTTTTCCGCTTTCTCAAAGTTCTTGAGGGCACTCTTCCGGTCTCCTTGAAACAAGACCAAGGTTCCCAAGAGCACGTATTTTTCAAAACACTGCGCGATGGCGTCCTCGTTTTGAAGGATGAAATCCGCTTCTGTGGTGCTGCCGGTAAATTCGGTCATCCGGTGAAATTTTTGCAGATCGGCAACCAGGTCCTGTTCCGGCAGCTCCATATCTGGTCTCAGATCGATCTTCATCACCCTGGCCATGGCTTCATAGGCCTCCTGCTGCAGGTGTTCCTCACAGTGCAGGGTATGCAGCAGCAGCAAGTAGCGGCGTTCGCTCGCTCTATCATTGGCGATGCGGGCGTTGTGGATCACACCCTGGCAAACCTGTGGATCCGCGATCTGCTGTTTGTCGAAATACTTGATCACCCGAAGCGAGACCAGGGTTTTCATCCGTGGCTTGCACTGATCAAAAAACTGCTGCTTGGCTTCGGCAAAGGTGAACTGATAGTTGTTGCCCACTTTCTGCAGGATCTCGGTGTATTTGCCTTC
>JAGOIS010000130.1 GCA_017995495.1 Candidatus Cloacimonadota bacterium | reverse complement strand
GCCCTCCACTATCTGCGGCACGCCACGACCGGCTGGACCACCAAAGCCCTCACCTGCTCTGCCACTGAGAAAACCGGACTGCCTGAGGTCTGGTATGAGATCGAGCGTTTCGTAAAGCAGGGCGGGATCAGCGGGGTCCTTGAGGGCCGGCGTCAGTCCCAGGTGCTGCAGTGGTTTGAATCCCTGCTCACCGAGGCTGTGCTCAACCGCTTCCACTCCGATCCGCGCGTCAACCAGATGCTGCCGGAGTTGAAGTCCCAAGTGGGAAAAGGGGAGATGCCGGTCATGCTGGCCGTGCAAAAGCTGCTGGAGGGAGCTTAGAACGCTCGTTTCCCCCCAAGTTTGATCTTTTTTACCAAACACCCTGCGGCAACAAGTCACCCACGATCAATACGGAATAAATACGGAATCAATACGGATTTCATCCGTATTGATTCCGTATTTATTCCGTATTGATCGTGGGTGAGAAGTCGGAATGCGCCAGAATGTTGATCTGGCTTTTGGTTGTTGTGCGGGTTGGCGGAGTGGTTGCCGGCTTATCTGGTCACCAGCGCAGATCCAGCATCAGCATGGGGCTGCGGTCCTTGATGCCCAGATAGACCTGGGCTTGCCTGTCTCTGGCGCTGTAGCGCAGGACGTCAATGCCGCTGATGAGGTGATTGACGATGAGCACACCCACCGCCACCATGCCGTAATCACGCAAGTTCTGGGCTTCGGTGCGGATCCGGACATACTCCCCGCGGTTGTCCACGCTGTCCCAATTCCAGGCTTGATCATCCAGATAGATGTTTTCGTCGATGTAGATCTGCTGCTGCTGTGGATCGTGGGGAAAGAGCCGGATTGCCTCTTCCCGGACGGAGGCGTTGTAACCGCCTGCCTCGAATCCACTGCTGTTGAAACGGCTGATGTCGCGCAGATAGCTGTCTTGGTATTCCCCGGGTTCGATGTGGGCGAATTTGAGCGCGTATTCATAGGATTCGCGGGTCTTGAGGCCAGTTTCCTGGTTCAGATAGAGCATGCTGGAGATGATGCCCGCCTCGGCCGCGAGCATACCGTAGCCGTAATTTCTGCCGTGGCGAACCTGGCTGAGGCCTGGCAAGGCCAGGGATTGAAGCAGTTGGAGGCCGGCGCTTTCGGCAGTGAGCCCGATTGTGAGGGCAAGCAGGAGGATGAGGGAAAGCAGATATTTGCGTGGGGATGGCATTAAAACTCCAAGCGGTAGTTCAGCATCAGGCCGCCGGATTGCAGCGGCGTGAAATAGAGGGCTGTGGGCTGATCCGGGTCCCGGCTGATGAGGGCGACGTCGATCAGGCTGATGGCGCGATTCAAAAGCATGGCGCCAAGGCTTAGGCTGCGGTACATCTTCACGGTCTGGGTTCGAAAGCGCAGGGCGCGGTATTTATCCTGATGTTCGGAACTTTGCCAGGCCCAGGCCTCATCTTCAGACCAAGTGTTCTCCGCCACAGCCTGCTCATATCCCTCGGGATCGTAATTGTAGATCAGATAGTAGTTGCGCGCGTTCATGATTTGAGAGGCGTTGAATTCATCGCTGCCGGGGAATTCTTGAACTGCCTGATAGTAGCTGTCCGGCATGTCTGGCGGGATGCCGGCATACACTTGCGCGTATTGCTTGTAGGAAGCGGTGAGGTTGCTGATCTCCCGGCCGGTGGCGAGCCAGGCCGTCAGGGCCAGCAGATCAGAGCCCAGCATGATCCCCCCGCGGGTGCTTTTGCCCAGGGCGATCTCCCCAGTTCCAGGCAGGGCGGCGGACATCCCCAGAAAGGCGATCCTGGGCAGGGCGCCAAGCGGCAACGCGAGCGTCAAAGCGAGGATCAGGAGCAGCGATCTGACAGGCGTGCGCATCTAGAACCTGTAGTTAAACCCCAGCGAAGGGGTGAGATGGTTGTTGCTGCTCAGGCCTGTGTAATATTGAAACTCGAAATTACTGCGGGTGAGGACCAGGCGGTTGACCCTTTTCGCGAGGGCGAAGGCGTCGATGGCTGCGGCGATGTGGTTGGCGGCCAACCCCATGGTGAAATAGCGGGCATAAGAATACTGCTGGTTGGCGTCCTTGCGCATCTGGACATATTGCTCACGCCAAGGTGAGGCTACATCCGGGGCGACTGCGGATCCGGGATCGAGGTTGAAACTGTTGTTCAGATAGTATTCGATAGAATAGTTTTTGATCCAGCGGTTGTAATACACAAGCTGGGGATCTGTGTTGTTCGGATTGAAGAGCCAGGTGGCGTTGCCGGGTATCTGGTCCAAATAGAAGCTGCCGTCGCCTGAGGTGGGGTTGGTGGCGAAATTGTGATACCAGTCCGCCCAGCCGAAAACGTATTTGTTGTATTTGCCGATGTCTTCAAAGAAATGCTGGGAGTCTTCCTCATCGAGGCGGAAAAAGGTGCCGTCGTAGATGTCCAGCGAGCCCGGATTGATGTTCATCAGCACGTTTTGCACCGCAGTCTGGTATTCCCTGCGGTAACGGGTGCCATGATAGTCGTAGGCATAATCCTGGCCATTGACGGTGTAGGTGAAAGTGTGGTCGATAACCTCACCATTGGCGAAATATTCGAAGGCCTCGGTTTTATCATTGCCCTGTTTGTTGAACCAGATGATGCCGCCGATCAATCCCAGTTCCAGCACGGGAAAGAGATACGCGGTGAAGGCCGATGGCTTGGCGTAAAACTGGCCGGCCCCGGGAAGCAGCGCGGAATATAGCATCGCCCGCTGGGCATTCTTGGGCTCGAAGTTTATCCGGATGAGGTCGTCGTTCGCCGTAGTGTCGTTGTTGTTGTCCTGAAAGATCAACTCATCTATGTTCTGGGCTGCAGCTCCGGTAAGCAACGCCAGGCCCAGAATCAAAAGGAAGAATTTCTTCATGTTTGACCCCTTGATCATTTTTCCACGGCGAACTTTATCCTCTTGCGATCCAGGCCTTTTTGCACGGAGAGGATATAGACACCGGAAGCGAGTTTGCCGCTGTCCAAAGCCACATCCCGCCTCAGAATTCCATTGGCGGGCACAGACTGGCTTTGCAGCAGCGAGCCGTTGATGTCGAAAAGACGTAATTCCACGTTTTGGTCAAAGTTCTCCACGCGGACCCTGAATGAGGATCCCCGCACGGGATTGGGGAATACGTAGGCGGAAAAATCCTGGGCAGGCGGGATCTCTTCATACAGGGCATGGCCTTCGAAGCTTCCATCGCCGCCATTGCGGAACCCGTTCCAGTAAATCGCGTTGTTCAGCATTTCCAGAGGTTTTCGGTGGGTGAACAGCCTGCCAGTGGCGTCGGTATAATACCAAAAGAGATTGTGCGACTCGCTGTCGATGGGTCCGAAAGCGAGCTGTGAGCCGAAAACCGGTTCGTCCGTCAACAGGGATCTCTGCCAGAGGATGCCTTCATTTGCGAGCCAGGCCACGTGCCCTCTTTGAGGCACGGGCAGATAGAGCAGTACCTGCTGATGGGACGCAAGCGCGTAAACATGTTCCAGGGCAGAAAAAGTGAGTGGGAAGGCGTTGTAGGGATATCCTCCCAGCAGTGTGCCGTCATGTTTGATGGCAAAGATACGGTTGCCGCAACCCCAAAATATCGTGGGATTGACCGCTCCCTGCATGGAGCTGTCAGCATACCAGGTCAATCCCAATTGTGTGGGTTTTTCCGGCTGCGTGTTCTGGAAGATCATTTGGAGGCGGTTGTCCTGAAACTTGTAGATATTGCCGCTGTTGGCTGTCAGGAAGAGCATCCTTAGCCCGCTCGTGGCCGCGGTGAAGGTCACAGGCTCGTAATCGCCGAAGGGTTCGGGCAACTCGACCTCAGCGAGGATGGTGAGGTCCCGGGTGTCCAAAATATGCAGGAGGTCTTGGCTGAGGGCTGCGAGGTCGCCTCCGTAACTGCCGAGACGCTTGATCTGCGGAATCTGAACCAGATCGAGGACCACGTTTCCGGCCACCGAGCTGAGGCAGGTGGCGGTGCTCACGAACACCTTGCCAGCCAGGGAGAGGGGAGCGGTGGAAATGGGATCAGGATAATTGATGCACTTGCTTTGCAATCCGTCAGTGGAAAAATCCATGATCTCCAGGGAGTTCCCATGCGTCAGCAGCAGTTCCCTGAAGCCGTTGCCATCCTGGTCTGAGCTTACCACAGGGTGATCAAGGGGCCGCCCCTCCCAGGCAAAGGGACCCACCAGGTCCTCCCACTCTCCATTCTGGTGGCTGAGCAGGGTGACGGATTCGCTGCCGATCAGCGGTAGGTCAAGGTCGCTAAAGCTGGAATTGATCAGCGGACCGGGCCGCAACCCCGGGATCGCGTAAGCGGTGATCTCGCTCGCGTCGAACCCGCCAGTGCGCAGGGCGAGGGTCATCACCGAAGCGGGATCGCTGATCTGGCTTAACCAAAAGAGCGAGCCCAAGCCACGGCTGTCCCGCAGGGGAGGTTTCGTGTCGGAATTCAAAATGGGGGTCCATTCTTCCCCACCCCAGTTCTTGAAGAGGCCAAGGCTATCCAGCACCGGCTTGCGTGCATGGAAATACTCGTAAGGCGTGCCGGTCCAATAGCGTGACCATTCGTTGCCGATATCGGCAAGGCCGTCCGCTTCAATGATCTCGACGCCGCGCTGGTTATAGCGGGTGTTGATGGAATTGTTCTCAAAATTGGAGTGGAAGCTCCCGTCGCTGCCGGTGACGCCCTGAGCGTAGATCAC
>JAGOIS010000129.1 GCA_017995495.1 Candidatus Cloacimonadota bacterium | reverse complement strand
TGCTGTTGTTGATCCTCAGCGCCCCGCCGCTTTTGTTGACAACCAGGACGTTGAAGTTTTCAGTATTGTTGCAGTATTGGTGTCCACTGCCATTAAAAGTCACGGTTGAAGTGCCTTCGGTGAAGTAACTGGCATTGCCGGGATTGATCCAATCACCTTCCAGGGTGATCCCCCAGCCGCCGGAATCAAAGATGCCGCTTGCCAGGGTCAGGCTCCCCCTCAGGACCAGGTTGTTGGCCAGCGTCACGGAGGTGGTGGGG
Organism: Candidatus Cloacimonadota bacterium; assembly: GCA_017995495.1. Lineage (GTDB taxonomy): Bacteria > Cloacimonadota > Cloacimonadia > Cloacimonadales > Cloacimonadaceae > Syntrophosphaera. The sequence goes on along the minus strand of JAGOIS010000129.1, from coordinate 4,518 downwards.
CTGATCACCAAGTTGTTCAGATAGCAGGAGGGACCGTCCAGGTCCATGGTCTGGCTGGCGCCGTCCATGATGAGGGTGCCCCAGTACAACTTGATCCCATTGCTTCCGGTGTTGTAATCCCTGAAGTAAACACCCCTGACGGTGACGTTGCCGGTGTACCAACTCCAGATGCTGCTCCCGTCATAACACCAGACGCTGCCTTTGATCAGCAGGTCATGGGTGGATGTGTCATGCAGGATCAGGGCATAGGAGTCGTCGAAGTCCGAACGGAGGTTGTACAACTCGGTATTCGGGCTGAAATTGTAGAGATAGCTGTGGCTTGCCCCGTTGAATTCCAGGTATCCCGTGGCCAGCTGGACATCTGATCCAGCTTGGAACGTCATGTCGCCGACGCAGTAGATCTCCGCGGTGCCAGCGGTGATGGAGGCGCTGGAACCACTTTCCCAGCTGATGTTGCCGCCGACCTCCCAGTCTGTGCTGGAGTTCATCAAAAGCTGCCCGTAGATCGTGGCATTGCCAGCCTCGATCAGATCATTGGCCCCGATCGTGACGCTGGCCCCATTTTCCACCGTCATGTTGTTGCAATAGGAGGTGTAATCAGATGTGACAGGGTAGCTTGGGCAGCCGGCCGGGATGAGGACGTCGCTGTCCGGCTGGGGATAACTGTTCACGTTCCAGTTCCCGCTTGTATTCCAAGCTGTGGATACGTCTCCTTCCCAGATGTAGCCTTGGTAAAGTGTGCCCTGATAGGTCGCCTTGTTATGCCCTGTCACGGTTACGGTGAACTCTGCCGGGATGGTTGGCAGGGAGGACAGGGAAATGGTGGCGACGCCGGCTGCGTTGGCATAGCCCCGGCCGTGGATGACGTTGTCCCTGGCCACACCCACGTACGCGTAGGGAACGTTGGTGGTCACGGTCAGGGTTGTGGTTTCCCCCACGTCCATGTAGGGGTCGAAGGATACCGTCATGTTGCTGGGATTGTCCGATCGGTAGAGCATGGACGGGTCGCCAAAGATGTTCCAGGTATTGTACATCTCCGGTCCGCCGGAGGGATAGTCGTCCAGCATCTTGCAGGCGCCGTTGAAGAACAAACCCCCCAAAGTGATCTTGGCATCGGCCACCAGCAGGTCCACGATCTCGTCCTGGGCAGCCATGGGCGGGCTCCAGCTCTGGTTGATGGAGCTTCCGTAAAAGGCGATGGCGCCTCCACTTGTGTGGCGAAGCCAGGCTTCGGCGAAGCAGGTGGAACCCGTGAAGTTGCCGTTTTCGCAGGCCACGCTGACGATCACCGGGATCTTGTTGCTGTTGTTCAGGGCTGCCACATTGGTGTTGCTGAAACCGGTGGTGCTCCATGAAGTGGTGCCGCCGTGCCCGGTGTAGTTGACCAGGCCGCGACCGGTATTGATGGCGGTGGTTACCTGGGCTACTGTGGCACCGGGATCGTAGATCTGGTCCACGTTCCCATAACCGTAGCCTAAAAGGTCGCTGCGGATGTTGTTCAGATGCTGGTAGTCGTACTCGCCGTCATCGCCGGGGCCTTGGCTGGATGCCACTCCGGTGGCCTTGTCGATCCAGGTGGCCGTGCTGCCCAAGATCTTTTCCGAGGTGATGATCTTGTTCACCTGGTTTGTGATCTCAGCCGCGGTGGAGGCGGAAAGCCGGCCCACAAAGATATCCGGGTAGCTGTCCGCGCCACTCACCAAAGCCAGGACGGGGTCCGCCCCGCCACCAGAATAGAAAAGGGCTGGCACCTCGGCGTGGTCACCCACCAGCAGGACGTAGGAGAGTGAGGGATTGCTGTTGTAGAAATTTTGGATGTAGGCTTGGATCTCCGCCGCTGTGGAGCCGGTGATCGTGGTGGTGCGCAGATAGGTGTTGATGCCTTTTTGCCTTTTCCATTCGTTAAGGGGAAGCACCTGGTCCGTGAAATCCGGGTCGTAGATGATCATCAGAGTGCCGAAGGCCTCACTTAGCGAGGTGTAACGGTCCGAACCCCAATTCAGGAAATGGTTGGCATAAACATCCACGAACTCGCGGGAGATGTCAACCGGTTCGCGGGTCAGAGAATTGACCGTGTCCAGCCCGTTCGCGAAAACGCGCACCTTGAAGCTGGTGTATTGCCTCAGTGTGCGGGTTTTGGGGTTGTAGGCCAAGGGGGCAACCTGAACCACTATGCCCCGGAAATCTCTCATGATATAGGGCTCGGACAGGGTGGCCACCTCCGCGGGCCAGAATTCGTCCCTCTGATAGACATCGCCAAAGGTCCAGGGCACGGATGCGGGATCGGTGTCACGGTAGAGATTGCCCTTGGATGGCGCCACGGGCAGTTCGGTATCGATGTATTCCAGGTCGTAAACCTCCGCCTTCATCCTGGCCTGGCCGTCGATGATGATGCTGCGGTTGAAGACCGGGAGGTCGGGATACCCCTTTTCCAGCAGCCTGCCTTCTTGGGCAAGGCTGATCTGGTACCAGGATGAGCTATCGATCTGAAGCTCTGTTTTGTCATACCTGCCGATGTTGTAATTGATCACCGTCTCCATTTGAGTGGAGGAGATCACTTCGGCAGAGTTCACCCCCGAGCCGGTTGTGACCGTTTCCGCGGCCAGTAACGGCACGAGGGCCAAAAGCACCGCCAAGAAGGTTATGCGTTGCATAATGACTCCTTTGTTCTTCTCGAACTGCTTGGATTGGTTGTGCCCTGTGCCTTCGATCGCGATTTAAACACTTCACAACCCCGCATGAGATCGAGTGGGAGCGCTCCATACCCTGGAAGGCAAATAAAACTAACAACCGGCTTCACTCTGGCACTCATCCTCGCTCCCCTGCCCTGCTGATGTCTTCACAGCTTTGATCCACCTTCGGGATTGCCTCACTTGCTCACGGCACTCCCAAACTCGACTCCCCGCAGTGGGTATGATCCCCAAGGATTCTTCCCGCTGCACCCGGGAACAGTGAATCGTTCCTCGATTTCTCCCACTTGCCTGGCTTTCAGCAGAGCCATTCTCTCTTCCTCCGTCATTTCTTGTCAAGTACTTTTCCGGGCAGAAAGGTGAATTCTTCCAAAAATATATGGAAGAAAGCGTACATATTATCCGGGAATTCAATTCAAAGCTTGGTGGAGTACCTATGCCTGCCTGGCTTCGCTTGTGGAAATTTTTCCTCTCAGGTTCCAGAGGCTGGGGTTGACTGATGCCAGCGACCCACATGGCCCGGATGGGAATGAAGGATCAGGCAGGGAGTGAAATGGCCTGATCCAAATTATTCAAGGCTCGCCCAGGTTCAGTGACCCTTCCCACTCCTCGTCTTGAAATGCCGGGAATCGCCCCACTCTTCATAGCCGATGGTCTCGCCGATCGAGAGGATGCTCCTCTCCAGGGCTTCTCGCGAGGAAAGGGCGTTTTCATCCAGTCCGGGCTTGCCTTCGTAGAGTTGGTATCCCCGGCGGAAACTGGTGTCCGTGATGTTGGGCATGATGATGTTCGCCCCGGCCAGCAGGCCCAACTCCCTTCCGCTGGGCATCAGGGCCTGCAGCGCGGTGGTGGAGGCGATGTTCACGTCCTTCAGGGCGATCCTGGTGACGGCGATCATCTTCAATCCCGCCTCCAGCGCCTGCCGGGGATCGCAGGAGGGGAGCAGATGCGCCAAAGGTGTTTCGTGGTGCGGGATGAAGGGCCCCATGCCGATCATGTCGATGTCCTCATCGTAAAAAAAGAGGATGTCGTCGGCCAGGTGTTCCGCTGTCTGCCCTGGCAGCCCGATCATCACCCCGGTTCCGGTCTGATAGCCCACGTTTTTCAACGTCCGCAAACATTCCAGCCGCCTGGCGAAGGAATGGTCGGCCGGATGTAATTCTTTGTACAATATGGAGCTTGACTCCTCTATCCTCAGCAAATACCTGTGAGCGCCGGCCTCAAACCATTGCCGGTAAATATCTTCCGTCTGCTCACCCAGGGATAGGGTGACTCCCAGCTGCCCCTGGCTGAATGCCTTGATCTCCGTCACGATCTCCGTGATAAAGTCTGTCCAGGCCTTGTCCTCGCGCTCCCCGGCCTGGATCACCAGCGAGCCGTAGCGCTGCTCCCAGCACCAGCGGGCCTCCATCAAAACCTCCCCTTTGCTGATCTGGTAGCGCTTCACCTTGGTGTTGCCGCTGCGGATGCCGCAGTAGTAACAATTCTTGGAGCAGATGTTGCTCAGTTCGATCAAGCCGCGGAAAAACACCTTGGTGCCCACATACCTCTTTTTAACCTCATAGGCCTGCCGATACAGGCTTTCGAGCTCTGCCGGGTCGGCCAGCGACAGCATCGCGATCAGTTCTTCGCGGTTTGGGCGCATTTATTTCTCCATCTTGGGTGGTTGATTTTGTTGTACACCATACCGGGTAAAATCACTTTAAAGTAAAAATATAAGCCATCACGGCTAAAACCCAAAGCATTTCCCCAGCCCTGTCAGGAGGGCTTCCGGAAAAATTTCGCTTGCCAAAAACCCGGGCTTGGGTAGATTAGTTAGTAAGTACTC
>JAGOIS010000128.1 GCA_017995495.1 Candidatus Cloacimonadota bacterium | reverse complement strand
AGGCGGACCTGACTGCCAGATATCTGCTCCAAGTGCAGCTCCGGAGGCTCGATGAAGATGCCGGGTGTGACGAAGACGTTGGAGACGATCAGTTCAGCTTCCTGGGCGTTGGTGGGCGGCAGCCCGCTCATCAGCCAGAGGTTGATGTGCAGCAGCATGTCCCCGGATTCGGCGGGGATGCTGTCGCCCTCATAGAGCCAGTCCTCGATCACGAATCCCTCTTGAGGCGGTTCCTCATAATGGCCGTGGAGGCTGCGGAACCTCACGTAATCCGGCTGCCAGAGGAAGGAGTGGGAGGTCCAGGAGCCTTCCAGTGACACCTCGAAAGGGTGGTTGTTGCCTTCGATGTAATAGGGTTGGACCGTGTAGCTGCCGCAGGGATAGCCCGGGTCACCCCAGCGGGAGAATTCAATGTCGATCTCGCTCAGGTCATCGGCATAGAGGAAGGGCGAGGCGACGATATTGGGGTCATAGAGGTCCACCCTGCTTTCCAGCCAGAAGAGGTAATTGCCGTAAGCGGCGGGCTCCAGGGTCCAAACCTCCGCGCAATGCCAGACGCCGTCGATCTGCCTGATCTTCAGGTGCAGTTTTCCAGCGTCATCCACCCAGACGCTTTCCTCGCTGTTGGAAAAGTTGTTCGGTCCGGGACCCATATTCAATCCGTTTTTCACCCACCAGTCTCTGCCGGCGAAGTTGATCACTCTGCGGGAAGCGGCATCGCTCTGCGCAGGTTCGATTGCTTCCGCACGGATCAAAGCCCCGGGCAGGATCAGCGCCAGGGCCAGTAAAAACCAGAGGGCGGGGAAATGACCCCCGCCCGCATGTTGAAAGCTGCCCATCTTTCCTCCTTGCTGGAGAAGTTAGAATTTCACCTGGGTGCCCACGGTTAGGTAATGGAAGCTGGCCAGAGTCAGCAGTTCATCGATGTCCGAGCCGCCTTCCAGGAAGCGATAGCCCAGATAGAGGGTGTAGCGGTCGTCGATATTGTAGCGGGTGGAGAGCAGGAAATCCTCCGCCCGGCCGTAGGGCGACCACAGTCCTTCCCCCTTGAGCATGATGCCGAACTTATCGTTGAAGTCGTAGCCGAGTTCGATGCCGATGAGCGGCACGGGGAAGAAGAGGTCGGTTTTCTCGGCAGAGGTGTCACCCTGCTCAAGCGAGATCACGGCGTCGCGGAGTTTCAGGCTCACCCCGATCGCCCGCAGGATCTGCTTTTGATTCTTGAAACGATACAGATATTGGACCCGGTAGCTGTTGAAGGTGTATTGCCCCTGGATGGGCTTTCCGGCCACGAAGGTGGAATCCATGAAGATGATATCGCGGTCCAGGGTGCCCACAGGCCTGATGGTGATCGGCGCGGCCAGCAGGGAGATCTCATGGCGGGGATGCACCTGCCAATGCAGGTTGAGGCGGCCGAACATTTTAGGATCGGCGTCAAAGTCGTCCACCAGGGAAAAGGTTGAACTCAGGTCTGTGCTTGCATTGGGAATACGAACATCGTTGTAGCCGGGGAAGGCAATTCCAGTTTCCAGATCGGCTGAGAACTGGCCAAAGGCGAGGCTCAGCAAGGCAAGGAAGCTTATGATCAAGAGGGATCTTTTCATTTTGTCTCCAGGATATTTATACTGACTATAGTTTAATCGAAAACAGGATGGAGCAAAACGAATCTTGTTGACATACGGCAAATATTCCCAGGTTTATCCGCCCTTAAACCCCTCTTATTCACCCCAGGCCCACCTCCGCCTTGCTTCCTGCCGGCTGGGCAGGAAGTGAGGCGGAAGTTGGCAGGATGTGAATACGTGGTGTGATCAGGGCGGCGCTCATCGCGGAAGACAACAACAGAAAGAGGCGGGAACTGCTGGTTCAAACGGCCACCGAATTGTATGGTGCCTTGACCAAGCAGAACTGATGCAAGGCCGCACCATGGGTATTGCGGGTTTAGGGCAGGTCCGTTCAGTAGCTGTAAACCGGGAGGAATCAGTCCGGTATGTGGCTCAGAGCCTGGTCCAGATCGGCGATAAGGTCTTCCACGGCCTCAATGCCCACGGAATAACGCACCAGATCATCCGAGATGCCGGCCAGGAGTTTGGCTTCCGCGCAAACTTTGGCATGGGTCATGGAGGCGGGATGCTGGATCAGGGTTTCCACCCCTCCCAAAGACACGGCAAGCACGGCCAGATGCACATTGTCCATCAGGATCCGGCCGGCCTCAAAACCGCCTTTGAGGCCAAAACTGATCATCGCGCCGGGACCGGATTGCTGTTTCCGCGCCAGTTCATACTGGGGATGCGAGGTCAGGCCGGGATAGCGCACCCAGGCCACGGCGGGGTGTTTTTCCAGATGTTCGGCAATGACCATGGCGTTTGCCTGAGCGCGTTCCAGCCGCAGGGCTAGCGTTTTCAGCCCTCGCGAAACCAGGAAAGCCTGATGGGGGTCCATGCTGGGGCCCATGCTGGTCATAACGTTGTACATCAGAGCGTGGTCCGCGGCATCTTTGGCCACGATCACGCCTCCCACCACATCGGCGTGGCCGTTGATGAATTTGGTAACCGAGTGCAGCACGATGTCCGCGCCCAATTCCAGCGGCCGCTGCAGATAGGGCGAACAAAAGGTGTTGTCCACCACCAGCCGGATCCCGCGCTCCCGGCAGAGGGCGGCGCAGGCGGCGATGTCGGTGAGGGTTATGGTGGGATTGGCCGGGGTTTCCAGAAAGAGGAGTTTGGTGTTGGGTCGGAGGGCGGCTTCCACCTTGGCCAGGTTGCTGGTGTCCACAAAGCTGGCCTGCACTCCGAAGCGGGAGAAGTGTTTTTCCAGAACGCCCCGCGAGGCGCCATAAACGGCGTCGGTGGAAACAATGTGCGCCCCGGTGGAGAGGAAAGACATGTAAACAGTTGTGACGGCGGCCATTCCGCTGGCCACGGCGATGCCTCCGCATCCGCCTTCCAAAGTGGCCATGGCGTCTTCCAAGGCCCTTACGGTCGGATTTCCAAGGCGGGTGTAAATGTAGCCGTCGCTTTCGCCGGCGAAGCAGTCGGCGCCGTGCCGGGCGTTATCAAAGGCGAAGGTGGAGGTCTGATAGATGGGGGTCACCACCGCTTTGAGTGGATCAGGTTCCTGTCCGCCATGGACCAGGGAGGTTTCGAATCTGGATTCTTTGTTCATCATAACTCTTTGCTGGCCATTTACTTACTCCACCGGCAGAAAGTTCATCAGGGCGTTTATGCCAGTGGTGGAAAGGATGGTTCCGATCAGCACCAAAACCACGATGAGGAGCTTGAAATAATCCTGCGCCTTGAGCATGGCCACAAGTTCGATGTTGCGGGAAAGGTAGGCCGAGGCAGCGTAAAACTCTTCCCCGATGAGGGTGTAGTCGCAGGTGGTGATGAAGAAGGGGATCTGGGTGATGGCATCCGAACCGGCGATCTGGATGGCGCCGCTCTGGTTTCCGGTTTCCGTCATCAACAGGGCTTCAGCGTAGAAGTAACCCATGTAGAAAATGGTGGCCACTTTTTCGCGGACGGTGATGCCGTTGACGGCGGCGCAAAAAGCGAACTGGGTGTCCGAAACGAAGAAGATGTCATCCTGGTTGTAGGCGTCGGGGCGTCCGCCCTCGTTGTAGGCAGTCTGCACCATTTCCTGGGCGAGGGGCAGCACCAGGTAGTCCACCTGCGGCGAGATGAGCCGGATGTCGTATTCAGCAGTTTTGGCGCCGATGCGGTTGAGGATCATCATGGCAGAGATGGTGCAGGGATCGCCGAGGGTGCCCCAGCCGGGCACAAACATCACCGGCCGGCCCATTTCAGTGGCGCGTCCCACAGCGTTGTCAAGCTCCTCCAAACCCGCGATGGGGCGGATGTAGAGGTCTTTGCGCCGAGCCTGGATTATGGCATAGACCACCATCAGGCCCAGGATGATCGAAGCCAGCAGGGTCGCCAGTTTCGTTTTTTCAAACCACTCACCTTTGGGATGCAGCGGTGTGTCAATTCCGGGTCCGGAGGGCTTGAGATCAGGTTGGTCGGATTGGTCCGCCCAAAGTCCCTTGCCGTTGGTGGCAAGCAGCTTATATTGGTAGGCGCGGGAGTTTTTGTCCAATTCCGCGAGCATGATCCTGCGCCAGGCCCTGTCGCTGGTGGCCTTGATGCCTGCCTTAAAGGCGGGATGGCCTGTGATGTAATCCAGTTCGGCCTGTTTGCCCTTCAGTTCCTGCGCTTCTTCAGACAGGGTGTCCCCTGGCGCCACCGCTTTTTTCAGACCGGAGATATCCTCTTTTAGAGAGGCCAGGTATTGCTCCGTGTCCTTCTTATAAAGGGTGGGGGCCAGGGCGATTCCGCTGTCGGTGTTCACGGCAACCGTGAAATGCGGGTCAACCAGGATCAGCCCAGTATTGGGGTCCACCTTGCTGATGAGCGGCATCTCCGTGTCCGGGTATGGGACCAGGTGCTCGTAAAAGCGGCTGAGGGCGCCGATACGCATGCCGGGGCTGTAATCCCCGCTCAGGTTGTTTTTGCTGAAGATATCGTAATAGAGGCGGTTTAGTTCCTGTCCGGCGTTGGTCACCACGCCTCCGTTGAAGCGATAGGACTGGGGATCGTAATTGATCTTTTGGCTGATGGACTGATCCGGGAAATTCCTTTCATCCTTCAGCTCCGTAAAGACCTCCACGCTGAAGCCCGCTTCCGGAGAACGTCCGGCGGGGAATCGGGCCTGGATGATCTTGTCCGGATAGGTTTCCTTCACCTCATCCAGCACTTTGCCGCCCTTGTCCAGAAAACGGAATTTGAGGCGCGACACCG
>JAGOIS010000127.1 GCA_017995495.1 Candidatus Cloacimonadota bacterium | reverse complement strand
CTCATCCGGCATCCCAAGGATCCCTCCCTGCTGGCGGAGATCCCCGCTGACGTAAAGGTTTGGCGCGCTTTTTGCCCCGACGCCACCTGGCTTTTCAAACTGCTGTGGGGGCTGAAACTCAACTCCCTGGTCCGCTTCCTCCAGCAGAGGGTGCTGATCCCCGATCACGAGGTGCTGTGGCGGCCATTTGCCAAAAGGATGCTACGCCGGCTGGTCCGCCGCGATCCTAAGCTCAGCTTGGCCGTGATCTCCTCCGGCCCGCCGTCCTCGCTGTCGCTGGGACTGCTGCTCAAACACCGTTTCCGCATCCCCTTCATCTGCGATTTCCGCGATGAGTGGACCAACAACCCGGAACGGATCAACATCGCTTTCCCCGCCGCCACCCAGAGCCGCGAACTGGTGATGGAATCGCGCGTTGTCTCCGCCGCCGGCGGGATCTCCTACCTGAGCCAGTTGATGCGAGACAACTTTTGCCACAACTACCCGTTTTTGGAAACCAAACCCTCTGCCATCATCCCCAACGGATTTGATGACAGTGACTTCGAGGGGCTCACGGCCTCTTGCGATGCAAGTGTCTTTCGCCTCGTTTACTGGGGCAGCTTCTACGATCGGCGGCAGCCAGACCCTCTCTGGCAGACGATCCTTGGTCTGGTCGAGGCGGGAAAGCTGGACTCGGAGAAGTTCCGGGTGGATGTATACGGCAAAAACACCCCTGCCTTCGTGTTGGGCAGATACGCTTCCGATCCAGTTCTGGCGCGGATATTGAACCTGCATCCCTTCCTGAGCTACCGGAACGGCCTGCGGGAACTCATGCGCGCCGCGGCCCTGCTTCTATACATCCCTTCGGGAAAAAACACCGAATCGGTGCTCACCGGCAAGATCTTCGATTATCTCCGGACCGGCAAACCGGTGCTCGCGATCGTTCCACCCCGGGGACTGGCGGCGGAACTTCTCACCTGGGCCGGAACCGGCTACATCGCCGATCAGCAGGACCTTCCGGGCATCGCGGCAAAATTGCTGGAGCTGTTTCAGCTCTGGCAAAGCGGTGGTCTCACTGAGATCAGGGTGGACCCGGAATACCTGCGGCAGTTTTCCCGGCAGGAACTGGCCCAACGCCTGGCCAAACTGATCGAAGAGACCGTCCAATGAGGGATAAAGCCATATTGGTCCTGCCCACGAACTCATCCTTCATGCATGTTGACGCCAACATCCTAAGTACCATCTATGATCTGAAAACCTTGTATCTCGACCAGGATATCTCCAAGAGGAGCTATCTGAAAGAGATCCTGCGGGCCCTGCTGACCTTAGCCACCTGGCGGGGATGCGGCCGGGTCCTGATCTGGTTCGCGGACTACCACACCGCCACGATTGTCCTACTAGCCAGGCTTTTGGCTAAGAAAAGCTATGTTTTTGTGGGCGGCTACGATGCCGTCTGCTATCCGGAATTCGGCATGGGCGTATACTGTTCGTCGTTCCGGGGTTTCTGTGCCAGGCTCGCGCTTAAACATTGCGATCACATTATCGCCAACCATCAAGCCTTGCTTTCCTCTTCCAACACCTATTACAAACCCTCAGGTCATCCGGAAGGGATCTACAGACTAATACCTGGCCTCAAAACCCCCGCCAGCGTGGTTCACAACGCCATCACGGAAAATCCTGCGGACACACTTGACCGGCCCCGGCGGAAACAGATCCTCACAGTGGGCACCACACCCCGGCTGCAGGCATTTTACAACAAAGGTTTCGACCTCCTCACCGAGGTGGCAAAACGCAGGCCTGATCTAAACTTCATCTTTGTGGGCATCCAGGACCGTTGGATGCCGGAACTCCGGCGGAAATTCCCTTTCGACAGCTTGTCCAACCTGACCATCCACCCCCACCTGGACCGGCAAGAGTGCCTGCGGATCATGGCTGAAAGCGCGGTTTACGCCCAGCCCTCAATCTCGGAAGGAATGCCCAACGCCTTGATCGAAGCAATGCTGATGGGCTGCGTTCCCGTCGGATCGAGAGTGGCGGGTATCCCCACCGTGATCGGGAACCACGGTTTCCTGATCTATCAGCGCGACTCCCATGCCCTGGAAGCAGCCCTGGACAAGTCCCTGGCCATCGAACCCGATCGCCGGGCCATCTCGGAAGACATCAGAACGAGGTTTTCCCTGGCGGCCAGAAGAGAAAAGCTGGTCCGGCTCTTAAGTAGATAAATTCCCTGTCAACCTGTCTGGGGCATTGCTTTCTTGCTGGCTGGAATACTCACGGCAAGTGTCTGTGCCTCGGGGTGAAACGCGTATAACAACATCCTGATCCTCCCTTAGCCACAGCTCATTCACCTCTCCCCTGCCTCCGCCTCACTTCCTGCCTGAGAGGCGGGAACTGAGGCGGTGGCGACCATGGGGCGCCCAGGAAAGGGATCAGGCCCGTTTGAAAGCAACTTCATCCCGGATGTGTAATCATTTGAGAAAAATCCTTGACGGATATGGCCAGCCTGTAGTTTATAGATCAAATCATCAATTTAGGGAGTATGCAAGATGAACAGATTAGCCCAAATTGCCATCGTATCCCTCTTTATGGCGTTGCTGTCCATGAGCAGTGGACTGAACGCTGCGTATGTCAACAAGATCGAAGTGCAGGTGAAACAGCCGGACGGAACGGTGCTGGAGCTGTTTGCCAGCGGAGACGAGTATCACAACTGGCTGCACGACGGGGAAGGCTTCACGATCATCCGCGACCCGCAAACCGGCTGGCTCTGCTACGCCGTGAAAGACGGCGATGACGTGGCTGCCGGGCCGCTGATCGTGGGCAGGGACGATCCCGGCAAATCCGGACTCGTGCCGGGGGTCAACATCAGCGAAGAGCTTTACAAACAGAGACGCAAAGAGCTTTTCCCCATACCGGAGGAACGGAACTCCCCCACCTCGGGAACCATCAATAACATCGTGATCTTCATCCGCTTTTCCGATGAAACGGAGTATGGCCAGCCGATCAGCGATTATGAAGGTTGGTTCAACACTTCGACGAACTCGCAAAAGAACTATTTTCAAGAGGCAAGCTACAACCAGTTGACGGTGAACACCCATTTCTTCCCGGCACCCGTGGGCGGTTACGTTGTTTCCTGGCAGGACAGCCATCCCCGGGCTTATTACCAGCCCTACAACGCTGTCACAAATCCCACGGGTTATTCTGATGACTGGGAACGTACCGATAGAGAGCATTACCTCTTGTACTGCGCCACGAACGGCGTATCCGCACAGATCCCCAGCAGCCTGAACATCGATGCTGACAACGATGGAGACGTGGACAACGTGGTTTACGTGGTCAAAGGCTCGGCTGGAGAATGGGCCACTCTGCTGTGGCCGCATCGCTGGGTTTTGTATTGGTATAATGCCTACATCAACGGCAAACAGGTCTGGGATTACAATTTCCAGCTTCAGGATTTTCTGGCCTGGCGCGGAGTTGGAGTGATCTGCCACGAATTTTTCCACACCCTGGGCGCGCCTGATCTGTATCATTACACAGACAACGGCATCCAACCGGCAGGAAAGTGGGACCTGATGAATTCGGACCAGAATCCGCCCCAGCACATGACCGCTTTCATGAAGCACAAATACGTCGGCTGGATCGATTCCATCCCCACCATCAGCGAAGATGGGGTTTATACCCTCAACCCGCTGACCTCACCCACCGGCCAGAGCTACAAGATCAATTCGAACAACCCCAACCAGTACTATGTGGTGGAATTCCGCAAGAAAACGGGCACCTTTGAAGGTTCCGTGCCGGGCTCGGGATTGATCGTTTACAGGATCGACACCACAGCCGGAGACGGCAACGCGGAAGGTCCTCCGGATGAACTTTACGTTTACCGGCCAAATGGCACCATCACCGCAAACGGTACCCCGGATTCGGCTCACTTCAGCCTGGAAACGGGACGGACCCAATTCCACTCCGGAACCAACCCAACCCCCTTCCTGCAGAACGGCACCCCCGGAAACCTGTATCTCTGCGAGATCGGATCCGCTACCGGCAATACCCTGTCCTTCCGATTGGGGCTTGCGCCATTGATCTCTCCAGAGATCCAGATCAGCCGGCAGGACGATCTGGTGTCGTTGTCGTGGGAAAGCCACACGGGTGATTATGGTTACAAGATCTACGCCACCGACGACCTCACCAACTGGCCCACAACTCCCCTGGCGACGGTTTACACCCCCGGATACCAATTCAGTGCCGGCGACGAGCCCTTCCATTTCTTCAAAGTAGTGGCATTTACTTCCCCCTGATACAGATCAGGAAGCTTCAAAGCAGATTCATTGATACGATCTTTGGCAGCGGATGTTAACCTCCGCTGCCGGAGATTGATGCGCCCATCAGTATCTGCGGCTCCGGATGGCCTGCGAGGCAGAAACTTGTTGACAAGCAGGCAAATGGAAAATTTGGTGGTTTGCAAATAGAATTACTGTAAATAAGGGGAAGTCATGAGATTAGCGATAGAGCAGAAAGAGCTTGTCCATCATATTCAGCACTTGCTGGGGATCGTTTCCAGCAAAACCACATCGCCCATTTTGACCAACTACCTGATCGAGGCCGATGCCAACAAGGGCGAGGTGAAGATCACGGCCTCGGACTTGGAAATAACCGTGGATGTGCGGTTCAACGCGGCTGTGAGTGAGGGTGGGACGATCGCGGTTTCCGCCAGGCATTTCAACGAGATCGTCCAACAGATGCCTCCCGCGGTGATCGACCTCTGGAAAACCGAAGACCTGCTCATGATCCAGTGCGCCAAGATCGATTTCAACATCCTCTGCGCGGACCACACCTTG
>JAGOIS010000126.1 GCA_017995495.1 Candidatus Cloacimonadota bacterium | reverse complement strand
GGCCTGGCGCAGAAGTTCATCCGCTTGCGCGGCAAAGGGTTTCAAAAATTCCCAGACCTCAGCCAGGTCAGCCAGCTCTTGCTTGAGAGCACGGGGCTTGAGGCCGTGGCTGGCGTAGAGGCTTTGCAGGCGTTGCTTCAACCACCCGGGATAGCCCAGGTCGCCGAACCGCGGGGCGCTTCGGGCCGCCTGGTCCGCATAGGCGGGGCCGATCCCCTTGCCCGTGGTGCCGATCTTGTGGGTGCCCAATTCCGCTTCCTGGCTGCCATCCAGCTCTTTGTGCAGAGGCAGCACCAGCCCGGCGCGCAGGTCGATGAACAGCCTGCCGGTGAACTCTATGCCCTGCGCCAGCAGCGCCCTCATCTCGTCGCGCAGCCCAAAGGGATCGATCACGGTGCCGGCCCCGATCACGCATTTGGCCTTGGGATAGAGAATGCCCGAAGGCACGGTGTGAAAAACGTATTTCGTCCCTTTCAGCACGATCGTGTGCCCGGCATTCGCGCCGCCCTGAAACCGCGCCACGATATCGGCGTCCACACCCAAAAAATCGACTATCTTGGCCTTCCCCTCATCGCCCCACATACATCCCAGCACCGTAAGAGAACTCATTGATCACTTCCTTTGGTTGGTAAAATCATTATTTTACCCAGATGATTTTCTGTCAAATTATTTCTCGGTTTATGAACAGGCCCTCACGATCAATACGGGATAAATACGGGATCAATACGGATGAAATCCGTATTGATCCCGTATTTATCCCGTATTGATAACGGGAACGAAGGGATCGCCGAGATCTTTCGTGGGGTGCCCGGACACTTCACACCGTCTTCACGGCCTGCCACCCTCCGGGCTGATACCTCGTTGAAGGAGAGCCTTTTACAGAGAGCAACTACTCCGCTTGCAGCAGTTCCAGGGCCTTTTCCAACACCGGATCCCGCCCCTGCACGATGTCGTCCAGGGTGGTCTCCACCAGGATGTCTGGGATGATGCCAACTCCGTGGAAGCGGCTTCTATCGTCCTGACGCACCAGCATGCCGGTCCAATAGGCCTTCAGACCGCCGGGCAAGTCTGTGATGACCACGTTTCCGTTGGCTCCGGCGCTGGGCTGCCCCACCAGCGTGGCCAGCCGGTTGTGTTTCAGCACGGCCAGGTACATCTCGCAGTAGCTCTGGCTTTCACGCCCGCTCAGGGCCACCACTTTAGCGCCGATATGCGGCTCCGCGGGCTTGCTGCCCCAGGTTGGCTCGTCTTCATTAATGCGGGGCAATTCCTCGCCGGGGCGGATGTAACGCTTGATCAGGGTATTGGCCAGGGGATCGGGAGCGGTCTGCAAATGCTGGAGCAGAGTGGTGGAAATACTCAAATAGAAGCGCAGGTCCAGGATTATCCCGCGGGCCGCCACCAAGTCCGGCAGGGCCTCCTGAAACTCCGCTTCCGTAATGGCGTTGGGGTTCACATACACGATTCCGTCGGGGTAATGTATGATCTTGGCATCGGGTGTCGCCCACTGCCAGGACTCATACTCCGCAAAAGGGGTGGTCCGCGTGATCTTGCGCCCGTCGGGCGTGATGAATTCAAAGGTCGCCACGCTGTCCGGATAGGTCTTCAGGTAGCGGCTAAACAGCTTGAGGTCTGTGGTTTGGGGATTTCCCATGATGAAGTAAGGCCGGTTTTCCCGCATCAGTTTGGCGAAGTTTTTCCCGTTCATTTTGGTCACACGCGATCCCGCGGGGAGGTCGAGGGAGGGGTCCAGCACTTTGCTGACCACCCATTTTCCCTCCACGAGAGAGGTGGTGAACCGGGGCATTTTGGAATTGTGGGCCTGATCGCTGAGGAAGGCATGCCCGTCGCGGGTTTGGGACATCAGCAGCAGCAAGGCCTGTTTGTATTGCGCGAAGTCCCGGCTGCGCAGCACCCTGGCCAGCGCGAGGGGCAGTTCGGCATCCCAGTCGCAGAGGCCGTATTCAAAATAGGGATAAAAGAAAGCAAGCTCGTTCCAGTATTTGATCAGCCCCGCCAGCCAGACATGGCGGTCGCCGCGGTCGCCGATATCGATATTGGCCAGTTCGGCGCGAAGGGCGTTGAGGGCGGTTGTGTCGCAGACGGGATAAGTGCGTTCAATATCGCATTGCAGCACCATGGGGAAGCGGCAGTTGAGGCCGCGGACCAGGGGTTTTTCCAGCAGTTCGCCCCAGGGAAGTTCTTCGTCGAAGATCCGGTCGATGAGCCCGAGGGTGAATTCCTGCTCCAGCGGGGATTTGCGGATGGCGAGCAGATTGCCATCGGGGCTGTTTTCCACCGCCAGCTCCACTCTGTGGCCCTGGCCGCCGCGAATGGGCAGGAAATTGAGATTGAAGCCCCGGGGCCAGACGCCGGGGACGTCATCCTCAAAACCTGTCTCAAAGGCGCTTTGCCAGGCACCGTCGATCCAGCGTTCGACTTTGACGTCGTCGAGCTGGAGGTGTTGAAAATAGGCTATTCCAAACCAGACGGGTTCACTGTCGCCGCCCTGGAAGTCCAGTTCATAGCTTTTGACCTCCCAGCCTTCGCCGGAGAGGGAATCCACAGCCGAATCGCCGGCAAAACCTGCATAGACATAGGTGGTGAGGCTGTCGGGCATAAGTTCGCGAACCCGGAACATAACGCGGACCTTGGTTTCTGGCTCAGCGGACGGCGGCAATTTGGGCATCAGGGTGGACCAGGCAAGATCGTAGCCGGGATAATTGCGGATCTTCTGGGGGCGATTGGCGCGAATGCTGGCATAGACGGAGGACTCGCCGGTGTTTTCGTAGCCTGAATACTGCCAAAAGGCCTTGGAGCGGCCGGGGACGGGGTGGAAGAGAACGATGGCGGGAGAGCGCTTGCCGAAAAGTTGGAGCTCCGGCACCAGCGGGCTGAAGAGATCCAGCAACCTGGCCTGGAGTTCACGGTCGTTGGGGGCGTCGATCACCTGGCGGGAACCGAGTACGGCAAAGCGGTCCCAATCGATGGACTGGGCTTCGTCGGAGGGATACCAGTGTTTTACATAGCCCCAGAGTCGGGTGAAGGCGGCGAGGTTGCGCACCTGGGTGCGCTCGGGCACGGGTTTGGCCAGGAACAATCCGGGCAGGAGGGCCAGAAGGATGAAAAACAGAGAACGCTTGAACACGGTTAACTCCTTTTTCCCAAGCGGGGTGGGCAGGCTGGTGGCTTTGCGCAAGGAAATATAAATCTGGGAATCTGTCAAGTTTTGTCTGAGGCCGGTGTGGCTGGATACGGCAGCGGGATTGGTCTGGAAAACGGCTGCGGCATCCTGCTTTGGAGAGCCGGTAAAAATCTTCAAATCCGGATCACCAAAAACTTCATAATGATGGCGCAAACAGCCCGCGGAAAATTAAACCTTGACATATTGCGGATTATCCAGTGTTATGAATCGACGTGAAAAATACCTCAGCCTGAGGATACAAGACGCAGGGAGTGATTTATGCAAAAGAACACTGTCCGCCTCCGGACCGCGCACCTATCTGACATCGGGCGAAATCCAGCCCGCACAAAGAATGAGGATTTCTTTGGCCACTTTCAGGGCGAGTTTGGCGATCTCTTTCTTGTCTGTGACGGCATGGGCGGCCATGAGGGCGGCGAAGTGGCTTCCCGCCTGGTTGTGGAGAGCATCCGCAAGTATTTTGAGACCAACTGGCTGCCCGGCGAAGAGCAGGCCATGATCGCCCAAAGCGTGGATTTTGCCCAGCAGAAGGTCAACGAGCGGATCGCTCAGGGGCCTGATCTGGCAGGCATAGGGACCACCCTGGTGTTGCTGCTGATCAACGGAGTGAGCTACCACATCGCCCACTGCGGGGACAGCCGCATCTATCTCAGCCGCGGCGGCTCGCTGATCCAACTCACCAAAGACCACTCCGAGGTGCAGATGATGGTGGAAAGCGGCGTCATCACCGCTGAACAGGCCGCCACCCATCCCCGGCGCAATTTCATCACCAAAGCCCTCGGGCACAGCAATTACAGCCCGGACATCTCCGGGCCCCATATCCTCCAGCAGGATGACGTTTTCCTGCTTTGCTCCGACGGGCTTACGGAATATGTGAAAGACGACGAACTGCATCAGCAGATGGAAGAGGAACCCCAGATCGCCTGCCAGAACCTGGTGGAACTGGCCAACGACCGCGGGGGGATGGACAACATCACCGTCCAGATCGTTCAGGTGCAGCAATGTTCTCCGTTCACACTCAGCCAGGAATTGCCGGCGCGGCGCAAGAAAAAACTCCTTCCGCCCCTGGCCCTGCTGGCGACTATGCTGATCTTTGTGGGAGCTGTTTTCTGGTATGCCCGGGCGCTGCAAAACCCACCCTCGGCCTGGGTGACGGCCAGCCGGGATTCCCTGGAACAGGCGGAAAGGGAAGCCAAAAAACAATCCAGGGAAGAGCAAAAAAGGTTGAAAGCCGAGCAAAAGGCCAGGCGCAAGGCGGCCAAGGAAAAAGGCAAAAGCTCGGGCAAAGAGGAGAAATCCCTTGATCCGCGGCTGGCGGTGGCCGATTCCACCATTGCCAACAAACTCAGCCACTACGCCGCCCGCGATCCCTATTTGAATGCCTTCAACACCATGAGCAACAAGAGCACCCAGGCAAAAAACATCCGCTTCATCGACAGATCGGAAGCCAACCAAGTGATCTACATCGTGCCCGGCAAGACGATCTATCTGGATTTTGCCAAACTCGGCACCGCCAGCGGACACAACCTCAAAGCTGACGAGATCACAGCCCTGATCTCTCTGGCCGTGGTGCGTTCCGCGGGGAAATTCGGCCTGGCCAAAACAGGCTGGGAAAGTAAATTCTTCACTTCCGGCA
>JAGOIS010000125.1 GCA_017995495.1 Candidatus Cloacimonadota bacterium | reverse complement strand
ATCTGCTGCTGCTGCAGAAACGCGGACTGGACAAACGCCTGAGCGAAGCGAGGCTGGCCGCCTTGTCCAAGCTGGAGGAGCAGAGCTTTAAACGCAAATGGAACCTTGCCAATGTCCTGGCCAAAGATCCGTCCTGGCAGCTCATCGCCGAGCCCCAAAACCTGGCTGACGAGGCCTACAACTCCGACCTGCTGAGCGACCTGGACCTCCTCTACAAGGTTTTCTACCAGCCCCGGGATTGATTTCGCTCCATGGCAGATATTGGCCAGGCAGACTCCAGGATTGGCATCATGCCCGCGAGCATAGTCCCACAAAGCACCTCTGTCCCTTTGTTTTCCAGAGCTCTGTTTTCTCTGTGGTGAAAAATGGCACTGTGTCATCTCTGTCTCAGCGTCTCTGGGCTGAAAAAACATGACTGAACTAAACATCACCCTCATCCTCTCTTTCGCCGTCGGGGTCGCCCTCAAGAGCCTCAAACTCCTTTCCAAAGACGACGCCCCCATCCTCCTGCGTTTCGTGCTCAACGTCTGCCTGCCGCCGCTGATGATCCTGGCGATCTATCGCGCCACACCCTCCGCAGACATGCTGCTGGTTACGCTGATCGCCATGCTGGTGGTGGTCATCCTCTATTTCGCCAGTTCCCTCATCGGCAACAGACTGGATCTGCCCGGCCCCACCTTTGGCTCTTTTTTGGTGGGAACCATGATCATGAACACAGCCTTCGCCCTGCCCTATTTCAAGGCGATCGGCAGTGAAGAGCTGGCCCGGGCCTCGCTTTTTGACATCGGAAACACCATCCTGATCTTCACTTTCAGCTACTACAACGCCATCAAATATGGCGAGAATGCCCACACCGACCGCATCCAGGCAAAAAAGTTCCTGACGCTTCCTCCGCTTTGGGGCATGCTGATCGCCTTTGGCATCAAGGTATTTGGACTGGTGATACCACCCGCCGCAATCTCGTTTCTGGAGATTCTGGGCCAACCCACTGGATTGCTGATGATGGTGGCCCTCGGCCTGGCCTTCGCGCCCCAAGCCTCGCATCTGGGCAAAGCCCTGATCGCCGTTTTCATCAGGATGGGCCTGGGTTTCGCGGCCGGATATGCTCTCTCCCTGCTCTTCGGTTTGCAGGGCATACCCCGCACGGTGGTGCTCACCTGTTCCGCCCTGCCAGTCGGCTTCAACACCCTCATTCTGGCCGACCGCGAAAACATGGACCGCGCTTTCGCCGCCACCATGGTCTCCGTCTCCACCCTCATCGCCCTCTTCACCACACCTCTGCTGATCCGCCTCTTCTCCTGATCCCGCTTGGGTTCGCTCCCTCCCGGCGGATCTTCCTTGACAAATTGGTGCATTATCTGCTTTGTTCATGTTTGGGAGGTTTAAATGAAAAAATACATCTTTGCCCTGGCGCTGATCCTCGTCTGCGCGGGCATCCTGGCCAAACCCGTGGACTCCGTCAGAGCGGAGGATGCCGCCCGCGTGCAGTTGAAAAAGCTGGATTTCTGCGGAACCATCTCATCCCCACAGCCCCTGGGAGATCAAGACTCGCCCCTGGCCTTTGTTTTCGAGCTTCAGCCCCAAGGCTACGTTGTGGTCTGCGCGGACGATGAACTGCCCCCCATCCTGGCTTATTCCCTAACTTCAGAATTTGAGAACGCCTCCGATTTCTGGCTGTCGGAACTGATCACTGCCGATCTGGGTTTTCGCGTCTCCGGCGCAAGCGCCGCGGAGCGGGAAAAATGCCAACGGATGTGGCTGAATCTCTCATCTTCCCGGGCCGGTTTTGAACAGTGGCCGCCTCAGGGGTACTCGGATACGGAAGGCTGGATCGAGACCGAATGGAACCAGACCGCGCCTTACAACGCCGACTGCCCGGTCGATCCGGTCACCGGACAGCGCAGCTATGCCGGTTGCCCCGCCGTGGCCATGGCCCAGATCGTGAACTATCACCAAAGCTTCAATGGGACACGCTTTGACGATGCAGACGATTATTTTCACAACTACGCCGGACGCACTTTCCAGATCGACGACGACCATGCCGCCCACGACTTTCCCGACTGGACGGAACTGAATACCGCGCTGGACTCCCTCACCCACCACTATGCCTGTCAACAAGCCACCACCTCCGCCGACGCCGCGGCGCTCATCTGGGCTTGCGGGGTGGCCGCCAAACAGGTTTACTCATCAGAGGGAAGCGGCACCTTCGCCGTCAGCCAGGCTTTCACCGCCTTCCAGCGCTTTGGATTTGACTACTGCGAACTTTACACCCCCTCCAAGCCCGACCTGCTTGAACGCATGGCGCAAAACATCAAGGACGCCCTGCCGGTGCATCTGGCAGTGGTAACTCCCTCCGAGGATGCAGGACACAACGTCCCGGTGGACGGCTACAACACCGACGGTTTCTTCCACGTAAATTTCGGCTGGGGCGGCACCTACAACGGCTGGTACAAGCTGCCGGACCAGTTGCCCTACGACCTCACCGTGGTCGAGGGCGCCATCCTGGACATCGAGCCCCGCCAGTATCTGATGGCGGTTCCTGATACGATCTTCTTTTTGGACAACGAGTCCGTGGCTCAGGGATATGACCTTGAACTACTCAATGTCAGCGACACCACGCTGCAGATCAATCAAATCACCTGGACGCCTTATCAAGTGGTTGACTCTTACCTGGAATGTGCATGGTATCCCGGTTTGCCGCGCTCCCTGGAACCCGGCCAGAGCATGATCATCTATGTCCACTGGGTGTTTGTGGAAGGCGGGGTCAGGGAGATCATCACCGGAAGCATATCCATAGCTCACAGTTACGGTTGTTACCAGGTGCCCATCGTGGTGGACGCCAGCCTGCCCATCCTGCCAGCGGAAGACCCCGTTGCCCAGGTTCCGACCCTCAGCGCCTGGCCCAATCCCTTCAGCGACAAACTTGAGCTTGGATCAACCGCCCGCGGAACACTGCGGGCCAGTGTTTTCAACCTCAAAGGCCAAAAGCTCGCCACCCTTGAGGGCGAAGGCAAAATGAGCTGGTCACCCGGCCCCGAAACCCCCGCCGGGATCTACTTCATCAGAGATGAGAGCGCCAAAAACAGCCGCCCCCTGCGTGTGGTGAAGATCAGGTAGAATGCCATTATAAATACCCCATCATGTTGATAGACAAGCCCCTGGCCATTAGAAGCCGGGGGCTTGTTCATTCTATCGGCATATATATCTCCAAAATAGATGTTTACTTATCCGACCCCCGCCTGGCTCCGGCGATCAATACGGAATAAATACGGAATCAATACGGATTTCATCCGTATTGATTCCGTATTTATTCCGTATTGATAACTGGGGAGCAGGGGGGAACGAATTTTTTGATTGACACGCATCCCCTGTCTGTCAGAATGGTTCGTTAAACATAAGGAAAGTAACATGGATATCAAACTCACCCGGGAGTTCATCCAAAAACTCCCCAAAACAGACCTGCACGTCCATCTGGACGGCAGCGTGCGCATCGACACCACCATCGACCTGGCCAAGCAGTTCAAGATCAAACTGCCCACCCTGGAGCCGGACGAACTCCGCAAGCTGATCGTTTGCGGCGAACACACCGTGAGCCTGGAAGACTATCTGCGCGGGTTCGGGATCGTAAACCTGGTGCTGCAGAACAAAGAAGGCCTGCGCCGCGCGGCGTATGAACTGGCCGAGGATGCCGCCAAGGAAAACGTACGCTATATGGAAGTGCGCTATTCCCCCATCCTGCACACGAACCAGGGGCTCAAATTGACGGAAATATCCCAGGCGGTGATCGACGGCCTGAAACAGGGAGAGCGCGATTTCGGCATCAAAACGGCGGTGATCATCTGCGGCATGCGCAACATGGATCCCACCACCTCGGTGAAACTGGCGGAGCTGGCGGTGGCCTTCAAAAACAAGGGCGTGATCGGTTTTGACCTGGCCGGAGGCGAATACAACAACCCCGCCAAAGACCACAAGGACGCCTTTGACCTCTCGCTGAAAAACAACCTCAACCTCACCATCCACGCCGGTGAAGCCTACGGTCCGGACAGCATCCACCAGGCCCTGCACTATTGCGGCGCCCACAGGATCGGCCACGGCACCAGGCTGGTGGAGGACGGCGACCTGCTGAACTACGTGAACGACCACCGCATCCCTCTGGAGATCTGCATCAAGAGCAATTTTCACACCAAAGCGGTGCCGGACATCCGCAGCCACCCCATCGATTTTTACATCGACTACGGCCTCCGCGTGACCATCAACACAGACAACCGCACCATCAGCGATACCACCGTCACCGACGAATACATGCTGGCCATCACCGAGCTCAAGCTGGACTATCCCATCATCAAAAACGTGATCCTCAACGGTTTCAAAAGCGCCTTCATCCCCTACAAGGAAAGGGTGCGCCTGATAAACACCATCCTCAAGGAACTCGACGAGTTCGAGGAAAACGAGCTGAAAACCAAGGTCAAGATGCGGGAAAGCCTCTGATCATGCGAAAAACAGCCCTCACCCTCATCATGCTGCTGGCCGCGGCGCTGGCCTGCGCCCAGGGCAATTATTACGACGCCGTGGTTGGCCTCTCCGGACAGCAGCTTTACTCCGCCCTGCAGTCGCTGATCTCCACCAACACCAATAGCAGTTATGACGGATCAAAGGAATTCCTTTTTCAGCAACTGGACAACCACAACGGCTATGTGACCTGCATCTACACAGGCCGGGAATACTACGTTGGCTTCGATTACACCGGATCCAGCGACCCCAACACCGAGCACACCTACGCCCAAAGCTGGTTTTCCTCCAGCGAATCCAGCCGCAAAAAAGCCGACCTGCACCACCTTTTCCCCTCCAACTCGGTGGTGAACAGCTCGAGAG
>JAGOIS010000124.1 GCA_017995495.1 Candidatus Cloacimonadota bacterium | reverse complement strand
AACCTGACTGGCCCGCTCTGCGAGAGGGGAAGCTGAATTTCCCGGGAATTGAGTACATCCAGCCCAACAACTTTTCCACCCTCTTCATCGAGCCGAACGACCCCCTCTATCCAGAGCTGTTTCACAACACTGTGTCCCTGCCCCAGGGCTGGAACTATACCACCGGCAGCTCTCAGGTGGTTGTGGGGATCATAGATTCCGGCTGCCTCATCAACCATCCCGACCTCAAGGACAACATCTACATCAACCCCGGCGAAGACCCCGCCCTGGGGCTGCATGACAACGGCATTGACGACGACGGCAACGGTTACATCGACGACTGGTGCGGCTGGGATTTCTCCGACGCGCCGGAACTTTCCGACACCGCCGTGGGCGATTTTGTGGACCCAGACAACAATGTGGAGGACGAGAACTTTCACGGGACCCACGTGACCGGCATCGTAGGCGCGGTGGGCAACAACGGCATTGGTGTGTGCGGTGTCTGCTGGAATGTGAAGATAATGCCCATCCGGGCAGGTTTCCGCACCACCGCCGGCCAGGGCTATTTGCAGGATGACGACGCGGCGGCGGCGATCATCTATGCCGCGGATAACGGCTGCCATGTGCTCAACCTTAGCTGGGGCGATCCCAACTATGCCCCCATCATTGGCGACGCCTGCAATTACGCCCACTCCAAGGGCGTGACCATCGTGGCTTCCGCCGGCAACGATCCCGGTCCCATGCTCAGTTACCCGGCCAAGCTCTCCAATGTGATCTCTGTGGGTGCCGTCAACCGCAACCGCAACATCGCCGGTTTTTCCAGTTACGGGCCGGACCTGGACCTCGTGGCCCCCGGTGAAATGGTGCTCAGTACCTACAAACTGGAGGAGGGAGAGCAGTATTTCATACAAAGCGGCACCTCGATGTCCTCTCCTTATGTGGCAGGCGCGGCGGCTCTCCTGCTCTCTTTGCATCCGAACCTTTCCCCCGACGAAGTGCGGGCCAGGCTGCTCACCGCCACGGACGATCTTGGCGCCCCAGGGGTTGACATCTATTACGGGCACGGACTGCTCAACGTGAAAAAACTCCTGGAAAACACCCAGCCCCCCCTCATCTATATAGACCAGCCTCTGGACCAATGCGGCATCACCGGCAGCGTGGATATCACCGGCACCGTTGCCGGCAGCGATTTCTTCCGCTACAGCGTGATGTACAGCAACGCTGAAGTGCCCACCATCCTGGACTGGTACGATGTCCAGACCCATCAAAACTACCCCTCCCACTGCACTCAGCAGGTGCAGAATGGGATCATCGCCCATTTCTACGTCCCGGAAGCTTTCGCCGAGGGCAAGTACACCATCAGGGTGCAGTATGAAAGCACCAGCGGCAAAAAATTCAACTATTACCGGACCTTTGTTTACGACCGCACCAACCCTATCCTGAGGGAGCAGTCCGTGATGGGATTCAGCCGCTACGACGGGCAGAACCTGCGTTACTACGCCTCGGCCGTGTTCAACGAGAAGGTCCGCACCGAACTCATGATCACGGATTCCTCCGGAGATCTGCACAGGGTTTATGGCGCCATGCTCGACAGCACCCACGTTTGGGCCCTCCCCCAGCAATTGCCGGAAGGCTCCATCAGCGTCCAGATCGCCGCCACCAACACCAGCAACCTCAGCTACCTTTCAGCCACGTATCCCGATTTCCTGAATATCAGCTACGAAGTGATCCCCAGCTATGGATACACCTGGCAAAAGATAGGCGAATCCAGGGTTCCGCTGAATTACACTTACGATTACGACGGCGACGGGACGAAGGAATACATTGCCATGGACCTACCCAAAAGCGGCTACGGAGGGGTCTTTGTGTATCAGCCCCAGGCGGGTGGCCACCTGCTCAAACATTCTTTCAGCGATTCGTTCTGGCTGTTGGGGGCCGGCGACACCAACGGCATCGGCCAGGAGATCCTGCAGTTGAGGGGCGACACGGCGGTTCTGATGGAAAGCCAGCTCACCAGCGACTATCCGAACCTTCCGCTCTGGGAGGAAACCTCCGTCACCGGAGGCGTGATCGCGGATTATTCGGGCGACGGCCAGCAGGACATCCTGCTTGTGAAGATCCTGCCGGCGGAGAGGGTGATCCGGGCATATAAACGCAACCAAAACACCATTGTTGCCAAAAACACCCTCCAAAACACCAGCCAAACCGATTTTTACAACACCTTCGTGCCCACCATCATTGTGAAGAATCTCGACAATGACAACTATCGCGACATCCTCACCGCGGACACCGACGGAGACGTGATGATCTTCGAGATCAAGAATGACAACCTCCACGAACTTGCCTGGTCGCACAGAATGCCGATCGGCAACACCTACAGCCTGGCCAGTGGTGATTTCGACGGCAACGGTAAACAGGACTTCTTTGTCGGCGGATATTATAAGGACAGCCTGGACCCCAACCGCAATTTCTGGTATTTTGAGGGCTTCAAAAACCTTTCCAACAACAATTACTCCAGCATGGGGTCGGTGATGTTCAACGAAGTCACCTCGCAAAACTCCATCCTCGCCCACGATCTGGACAACGACGGCAATGACGAGCTGATCCTCGCCATCGCGCCCAACCTCTATGTGCTGAAGTATGTCAATGGAAAGTTCAAGCCCCAATATTGCGGCCAGAGTTTCCGCACCTATGCCCTCATGGCCTACAAGGATTCCTCGAACCGCTCATACTTCCTGGCCAATTATGCCGCCACACCTGATTCCGTGATCAGTGTGGAATGGACTTCCGAGGAACCGTTCACTGGCCCGCCCACGCCTGCCAATTTCCTCGTCCGGGCAGTTGATTCAGCCACGGTGCAGCTTTCCTGGATCGGCAATGG
The DNA here is from genome assembly GCA_017995495.1 of Candidatus Cloacimonadota bacterium. Classification (GTDB taxonomy): domain Bacteria; phylum Cloacimonadota; class Cloacimonadia; order Cloacimonadales; family Cloacimonadaceae; genus Syntrophosphaera. The sequence goes on along the minus strand of JAGOIS010000124.1, from coordinate 2,185 downwards.
AGCCCAGTCCTACCGGGTCTATCGCCGTGATGAGGATGGCCAGGTGATCATGCTGGGAGATGTAAGCTCAGTGAGTTTCACCGACCATCAGGTCGAGCAGGGCAAAAGTTATTCTTATTCAGTCACAGCCTGCCATTCGGGCTACGATCCCCTCGAGAGCATCCCCACCCTTTGGCAGGACGTGGTTCCATTCAGCCCCCCGGTGGTGGAAGCGGTTGCCATGACAGGCTCCAACAGCCTCCGGATCATTTTTGACCAGCCCATGTCCGGTCAGATCAACAATCCCTCCCTCTACACCGTCGATCATGGCATGGGCCAGCCCACCTCCGTGAACAGCCTGGCCAACCAGCATGGGGTCCATCTGCAATTTGCCCGGCAGTTTCCGGCCATTGGGGAAAAATTCACCCTCACCCTGAGCGACATCATCAGCGCCAGAAACATTCCCCTGGAAGATCTGACCCACGAATTCAACTGGGTGCAGGACACTGAGGCGCCCCGGGTGACCGAGGCCGTGGTGCTGGAAGACCAGCAAACGGTGCGCGTGAGCTTCAGCGAATCCATCGCCTCCCTCAATCCCAATCCGGAATTGCTGGAAAACTACGTCCTGAGCAGCCACTCCAACGATCCGGACAACGCGATCGTGAGTGTCGCCCACGAGGATGACGCGGTGTTGGTCACCCTCGCGCACCAGGTCAAATACGGCTCCTCCGCCTACGAGATCGTGGTCCACAACCTGCGCGACCTGGCCGGAAACCTGATCTCACCCCAATTCAACATCGCGCGCTTCTATCTGGTGAACAACCACGACCTCAAGCACCTGGTGGTCTATCCCAATCCCGTGCGCGCGAATTCCAAACAGTGCAGCATCATCAACTTCCCTGCTGGCCAAACCGGCAACATCCGCATCTACGACAGCGCCGGTGCCCTCGTCCGAACCTCCGCCATCGGGCCCTTCGATCCCGTGGTGAACAACATCGACTGGAGTTGGGACCTGAAAAACAACAACGGCCTCAAAGTTGCCAGCGGCGTTTATTTCTTCGTGGTGGAAATGGACGGCAAGACCGCCCGCGGCAAGATCGCCATCATCAACTGATTTCATCCAGCCCGGAACAAAGCCCAGTCCGCTTTCCGGGCCTTTTTTTGCCCAGCCCCCATTTCCGCTCCAGCGATCGAGGTTGCGAGGGAAGCTTTGCCAAGCTGGTCGATCGGATCAAGCAAATATTGGGTGGATAAAAAAAGCCGCGTGCCGTTGAGGTTACGGAACGCGGCAAGCTTGAATCTGTCAGGCTTTCAGGGCGTGGTCAGCCGCTTAGCTGAACCTGGAGGTGATGTCCTCCAATCCGGGGAGTTTGTAAACCTTGAACTGGTCTATCCGCATATCCGGATCGGCCTGGGTTTCCACCTGGTCCTTGTAGGCGCTGAAGTAGGAGCTGTTTTCCTTGATGTGCTCCAGCAGTTCCGGATGAACCACGATGCGCAGTTTCTTGTTGCGGATGAAGTAGTCCGAACGGCCGAGCCAGCGGTGGATGCGCATCAGCATGGTGTCCTTGGAAACCACGCGGCCACTGCCGTTGCAGGTGGGGCAGGGATCGGAGAATTTGGCGATAAGCGTGGAGCGCATGCGCTTGCGGGTGACCTCCACCAGTCCCAACTCGGTGAAGTTGTAGACCTTGTTTTTGGCGCGATCGCGCTTGAGGCCTTTGCGCAGGGTTTCCAGGACTTCCTGTTTGTTCTGTTCGTTGATCATGTCGATGAAATCGATGATGATCACCCCGGAAAGGTCGCGCAGCCTGATCTGGCGGGCTGCCTCGGCGGCGGCTTCAACGTTGGTGCGCTTGATGGTTTCCTCATAGTGGGTCTTGCCGGTGAAGCTGCCGGTGTTGATGTCTATGGCCACGAGGGCCTCGGTCTGCTCGATCTTGATATTTCCGCCGCTGGGCAGGTAGATGCGGGAATGGAAGATGGTGTCGATCTTTTTCTCGATGCCCCAGGCGTCGAAGATAGGCGAATCCTCTTTGTAGATCTCCACAGCGGGGATGAGGTCCGGGGAGAAGTCCTCCAGATGGCGGATGATGCCTTTCGCGAAGGCCTTGTCATCGATCACCAGGCGATCCACGTTTTCCCCGAAGAGGTCACGGATGAGGTAATTTTCCAGGGCGTTTTCCTCAAACACGCAGATGGGGCC
>JAGOIS010000123.1 GCA_017995495.1 Candidatus Cloacimonadota bacterium | reverse complement strand
CTGGTGGAGGTCTCCGAAAAGGGTGGCGCTCCCAGAGTGGTCCGTTCCGCTCCCGCCGCTCCACTCCAGGCATCCAGGCCCGCGCCTCAAGCCGCTCCGGCCCCAGCGCCAACTCCCGCCCCCGCTACCCCCAAAGCCGAGCCCAAGCCAGCTCCGGCCTCTGCAGACGGCACCCCGGTTCCTGCGCCCATGCCGGGAATGTTTGTCAAATATGAAAAACAGGTGGGTGACAAGGTGAAGATCGGCGAAACCCTGCTGGTGCTGGAGGCGATGAAGATGTACAACAACATTCCCTGCCCCGTGGAAGGCACGGTTGTGGCAACTCCGTTCTCCTCCGGCGACACGGTGGGCAAAGGCGACACCCTGATCGTGATCAGGCCGGAATAACCCTGCTGGGCAGGCAAGGAGCCATAATGCAAACCAAAAGCACGATCATGGACAAAACCCAGATGGAGCGAACCATCCATCGCATGGCGCACGAGATCATCGAGCAGAACCGCGGACTGGAAAAGATCCGCCTGGTGGGCATCCGCAGCCGCGGTGTGCCCCTCGCCCAGAGGCTTTCGGATTATCTGCGCCTCATCGAGGGGCAGGACATCCCAGTGGGGATCCTGGACATCACCCTCTACCGCGACGACCTTTCCACCATCTCGCATCAGCCCGTGATCCGCGGCTCCGAACTGGGCTTCGACATCGAGGATGCCGTCATCGTGCTGGTGGATGACGTCCTCTACACAGGCCGGACGGTGCGCGCCGCCATCGACGCCCTGCTCGATTTTGGCCGTCCCAAACAGATCCAGCTGGCCGTGCTGATCGACCGTGGCCATCGCGAACTGCCCATCAAGGCGGACTACGTGGGCAAAAACGTTCCCACCTCCCGCGAGGAGATCATCAAGGTGGAATTCGAGGAAACAGATGGAGCCGACTCAGTCCGCATCGTTCTATCATAAATACCAGACCCGCTGGCAAAGCACCAACAGCCTGGTTTGCATCGGGCTCGATTCGGAGGTCACCCAGCTCCCGGACTGCGTTTTGGCAGAGCCCAACCCCATTTGGGAATTCAACCGCCGCGTCATCGATGCCACCCACGCCAGCGCCTGCGCCTACAAACCCAACCTGGCCTTCTATCTCAGCGACGGCCTCCGCGGCCTGGAAGCGCTCCAGCGCACCGTGGAATACATCCCCGCCGACATTCCCGTGATCCTGGATTGCAAGGTTGGCGACATAGGTTCCACCATGGAGCAATACGCCTCAAGCTTCTTTGACCTCATGGGCTTCGACGCCATCACCCTCAATCCATTGATGGGCTCCGACGTCCTGAAGCCAGTTCTGAACAGGCCCGGCGCTTTCGCCTTTGCCCTGGCCCTCACCTCCAATCCCTCCGCGGATGAATTTTTCCTTTCTGCCAAAATGGCCATGAAAGTTTCAGGCTGGATCAACAATTACCCGGTGGAAAAGATCGGCGCCGTGGTGGGTGCCACCCGGAGCCATGACCTCAAACGCATGCGGGAACGGCTACCCGGCCGGATCTTCCTTATCCCGGGGATCGGTGCCCAGGGCGGTGACCTCAGCCAGGTGCTCCAAAACGCCATCGACAGCCCCGGGAAGCCCAACATCCTCATCAATTCCTCGCGGGGGATCATCTTTCGCGAAAAAACGCCACAGTTCGCTCAGGCGGCTGGACTAGCGGCGAAAGAACTAAAGGACCTGGCCATCGTCTGAACCTGATCTTGAAGCAAAGCCAGCTTCAGCCATCTTTGTCGGAACGATCATAAAAGCGGGGCTGGCCTCGCAGAAGTACCAAATAGTCTGCTTATTCCTCTGAAACATCCCGGCCAATGGGGATAGGTCTGATCAGAGCAGGGACTTCAGATCAGCCACGAAGGTCTGGACCTGCTCTTCGGTGGTGTTGAAGCTGCACATCAGCCGCACCTCGTTCAAAGCCTCGTTCCACATATAGAAGTGGTATCTCTCCTGCAGGGCGGGCGTGATCTCGCGCGGAAGGATCACGTAGAGCGAATTCACCGTCACCGGCTGGGTGATGCGTGCCTGGGGGATCTCCTTCAGCCGGGAGGCCAGCAGCGCCGCCATCCGGTTGGCGTGCAAGGCGTTGGCGCGCCAGAGCTCGCCTTCCAGATAGGCCTCGAACTGGGCGGCGATGTAGCGCATCTTAGAAAAGAGCTGGCTGCACTGCTTGCGGTAAAAACGCAGGTCGGCGGTCAGTTCCGGGGTGAAGCTGATCAGCGCCTCGCCAAAGAGGAGCCCGTTTTTCGCCCCGCCCAGGCTCACCGTGTCCGCCCCGACCCCCTTGGTCATCTCTTTCAGGCCGCAGTTCAGCGCGGCGGCGGCGTTGGCCAGCCTGGCCCCGTCGATGTGCAGATACATCCCGTGCTCGTGGGAAAAATCAGCCAGCGCCTTGAGTTCGGCCAGGGAGTAGAGGGTGCCGTATTCCGTGCTTTGGGTGACGGAAACCACCCGGCCCTGGGAGTGGTGCTGATCGCGGTTGTTGAGCAGATGGGGAAAGATCGCCTCCGGGGTGAGCTTGCCGTCCGGGGTGTCGATCACCTTCAGCCGCGCCTGGGTGAACTTTTCCACGGCCCCGCACTCGTCCACGTTGATGTGGGCCGTGTGGGCGCAGAAGACCGCGTGGTAGGAGCGCAGGTAGTTTTGCAGGGCGATCACGTTCGCCCCGGTGCCGGTGATCACGAAGAAGGCCTCGCAGCCGCCTCCAAACAGATATTCCAGCTGCTTGAGCACTTTTTCGCTGAGGGGATCGTCCCCGTAGGCGGGGCAATAGCCGGGATCCGCCTTGCGCATGGCTTCCCAGATCTTGGGATGCACCCCGCTGTGGTTGTCGCTGCCAAAACTTATCGGATACATTTCATCTCCTTGCTTGGTCTCAGGGTTCCTGTTCCTGCTGTTCTTCCGGTTCCGGCTCCGGGGGAAGCTCCAGATCCGGCAAAGCCCGCATTCTCCTTTTCTGGCGGAGCATGGCCAGGATCACTACGAAGGGCAGCAGCGCGAAGAGCAGCGAGGAAAACCCCGTGATGAGGTAGATCCAGGCCTGGCGCTTGCTGGCCTCGGCGAAATCGAGGTTGAAGGTGTGGAGGTTGGAGTCGTAGGACCGGGCGAAGGCTTCCGAGAAGCGGGTGCGTCGGCCCTTCCGGTTGTTGGTGGCCACGGTGTTCCAAAACCCCCGCCAAGCCTCAGGGTCCTTTTCGCGCATATAACGCACGGCGAAATAGGAGGTTAGATAATAAAGCTCCCAGTCCTCCCGCCGCTGCGGATAGCTGAAGGCCAGCTTGAAGAGGTCCATGCGGTTGCCCCAGAAGCGCTCCCGCACGTAATAATAGTAGCGGTCGAGGCCCAGCTGCCCACCGTGGAAAGTGGCCAAGCCCTCGTGTAGCCAGAGCGGCGCCCCCACCAGAAGTTCATCCAGCCACCAGTGGGTGTATTCGTGCAGGATCAGCCCGCCGTAGTTCTCGGGCACCTGGTCGGCGCTGCGAACGTAGATGCGGCGTTCCTGCGGGGAATAGAAGGCCTCGCTGAACTCCACGATCGCCCCCCTGCCGCGGGCCAGAAGCTGATAGCTGGCACGGTCCGGAACGATGTAGATGTCCGCCCGGCTTTCCGGATAGACCCCCAGGCTCATCTGCAGCTGTCCCACCCGCTCTTCCAGCGCCTCCACGAAGCCTTCGCCGCCGGGAAAGCTGCCGTTCGCGCTGTGGATCACGAAACTCTCCGTATGGGCCGCCACCTGATATTCCGTCGTGGCCGCTCCCAGCCAGGCAAAACAGATCAGGGCCAGGCAGGCCAGGAAACGCTGTCTCAGTTCGCCAACTCCTTGCGGCTCAACAGGGTGTAATACTCCGTGCTGTCCTTTTTGGCCACGTTCCCGGTGGGGACCTGGTCCACCCTGATCTCGTGCTCCAAGCCGTAGAGCCGGAAGTTCACCAGATCGCCATCCTTCACTTCCGCGGAGGCCTTGGCGGTCTTGCCGTTGATGCTCACCAGCCCCTTGTCGCAGGCTGTTTTGGCGATGCTGCGGGTCTTGGTGAGGCAGAGTTTGTTCAAAAGTTGGTCCACGCGCATATCCCGCTCCTTATTCGGAGTTGTAATTCTCTGTATATTATGGTTTTAGTTGGATAGAAGACGCTGTGTTTCCAGGGCGATCATCAGCTCTTCGTTGGTGGGCACCTTCAAGACCGTTACCCGCGAGTCGGGGGTGCTGAGCAGCTCGGTTTCCGGGGTGAATTTGGCGTTGGCCTCGTGATCCAGCCTGATGCCCAGGGCGTCCATGTCCCGGCAGACCTGCTCCCGCATGATGGGCATGTTTTCGCCCACGCCGCCGGTGAAGATCATCACGTCCAGCCCGTTCATGGCGGCAAAGTAGGAGCCAATGTATTTCTTGATGCGGTAGCAGTAAACGTCCAGCGCCTGGATGGCGTTGGGGTTGTTGTGGAGCAGCACCTGGTCCTCGATCTCGCGCATGTCGTTGGAGATCTGGGAGAGGCCGAGCATGCCGCTTTTCTTGTTCAGGATGCCGTTCACCTCATCCACGCCCAGGCCCATGTTTTGCTGCATGTGGATGGGCAGGGCGGGGTCGATGTCGCCGCAGCGGGTGCCCATCATCAGGCCTTCCAGCGGGGTGAGGCCCATCGAGGTGTCAACGCTTTTGCCGCTCTCGATGGCGGTGATGGAGGCGCCGTTGCCCAGGTGGCAGCTGATGATCTTAAGCTCCGCGATATCTTTGCCCAGGAACTCCGCGGCGTGCAGGCTCACATACTTGTGGGAGGTGCCGTGGAAGCCGTAGCGGCGTATCTTGTTCACCTTGTAAAAGTCCAGCGGAAGCGGATAGAGGTAGGCGTGGGAGGGCATGGTCTGGTGGAAGGCGGTGTCGAAAAGGCCGCACTGCGGAATGTTGGGGATGTTGGCCTGGACGGCCGCGATGCCCTTGAGGTTGGCCGGATTGTGCAGCGGCGCCAGCGAGGTGCATTCCCGCATCACCTCCACCACGTGGTCCGTGATCACCACCGCGTCCGAATA
>JAGOIS010000122.1 GCA_017995495.1 Candidatus Cloacimonadota bacterium | reverse complement strand
GAGAAATCCAGGCCGTTCTTGCCGTTTATCTCCAGTTCGGCCGACTTACCGTTGAACACCAGGTCACCCCGCAGGCTTCCTCCGGCCAGGCGCAGCGCGGAGTTTTTCCTGGCGTCGGTTTGCACCAAGCGCATATCCGCGATCAGGCGCAGGATATCCATGTCGATGGCGGCGAATTTGTCGTCCAGGCTGCTTTTACCCAGCGCGTAGGGGTCGATCTTCCAGATCTTGGACAGCACGTCGTAGGCCATGCGCGGGATGGCTTCGAACACCCCGTCGTCGTTCGGACCCGCCAGGCGGCAGATGCCGAACCATTCTTCGTTCATGTTGTTGCGGCCCTCCACATAGTCGAAGGCGTAGCCGCCGTTGCTCCAGGAGGCGTGGGTATCCTGGACATCCAGGTTTTCCTCCTGCAAATATTTCCACCATTCGTCGCGCCACTCGAACACGGTTCCGCCCACGGCGTTGCCTTCCTGGCCGTGGCCGTGGCTTTTGCGGTAAATTTCCTGCCAGTTGCCTTTCACCAGGTGGGCCTGGCCGGCCTGATCCTCCTGATCCGTAAGCGCGTTGAAAGCGTCACTGCCAAACTCCATCAGCAACACGGGGAGGTCAAGTTCCTTGTCCACCCTGGCCCACAAGTCGGTAAAACTTACGCCCCGATAGGCGTTCACGCCCAAAAGGTCGATGGAAGGGCACTGCGCGGCGATCAGGTCCAGATACTGGATATCGCCGTTGACCATAGTGAACAGGTGGTCCGGATCGATCTGTTTGGCTGCCTGGATGATCTCTTCATAAAGGCTGTAGAGAAATTTGGCCTTCTCTTTGTGGCGTTCGCCCACGGGCAGGTTTTCGATCTCGAAGCTGGACCACTCCAGGCCGTAGTTGCTTTCGTTGCCCAAAGCGAAGAGCAGCACGCCGGATACGTCTTTGTATTGCTCCACCAGCGCCAGGATGTCCTTTTTAAGGGTTTGGCGGGTGAGCGGATCGGCGTAGTTGATCTGCGGGATCCAGGCTCCGCCGATGTTATAGCCATAGCGGCCCATCAGATGGTTCACGATGGTCATGATGCCGTGTTTGTAATAAATGTATTCGATCCAGCGGGGCGGGATGATGCCGAACGAGCGGATGGTGTTAACCCCGGCCGCTTTCATGAGGCCGCACTCGTAATCCAGCACCTTCATGATCTGGGCTTCCGGCTGGCCCCACAGGTTGTAGGAATAGTTTTCCCCGATGGGGGTGTAGCCCCAAACCACGCCCTTCACAAAATAATCCTCACCGTTCACCTGTAGTTTCCAGCCCTGCTGATCCTGAAGGGTGCTTACCTTTTGCGGCGCAGCCAGGCAAAGCGTGGCCGCCCCCAAAAACAAGATCATCGCTACGAAACTGAATAATAGCTTGGGTCCAGGTACAAGATGGAAATCTCTCATCCTCTCCTCCCTTAGTTCTTTTTATCAGATTTGGCTATGCTGTGCATTAACTGCTATAGAGCAATATCTGGCTGGCGGATTTCGTGTCAAGGGTTTTTTTGGTGGAGGGCTTCCAAATGTTACCACAATTGCCTTAAATTCCATTTCGGTGCCGGGTTTGGAGGAGGCCAGCCTGTTACTTTGGCCCCTCCCCGGTTTTGGAAACTTGGTTCCGGCTGGGGGTCAGCGGAGGAATCAGCGGCGGAACTGAATACCTATCAGGCTGATGTGTGCATACATCTGATGATGTTTCATACCATCGGCACATAAGCTAATCAGCCAATAAATTACATCATCCATGCCCCTTTCCTTCCGGCGATCAATACGGAATAAATACGGAATCAATACGGATGAAATCCGTATTGATTCCGTATTTATTCCGTATTGATAAGGGGAGTAGGAGATGCGGGAACTGCTGTCCGGGCTGGGGTGTCCGGGGTTGGGACGGGGGACAGAAAAAGCGGGATTAAAGGTGGCGGGAACGGGTTACAAGGCTAAAACGGGCAGATGTTCAAGGCAGGAGGGCGGCGCAGGAATCGCGTTTGACCAGCTCGGCTTCCAGGATCACATGGGTAAAATCGGTCTTGGTTCCGCCGATCTCCGCGAGGAGCAGACCCACCGCCTGGCGGGCCATTTCTCCGATGGGGGCGGAGTTGGTGGTGAGCGGGGGAAAAACCATTGAGGCCACCAGAATGTCGTCGAAGCCGATGAAACTGATGTCTTTGGGGATGCGGAAGCCCTGTTCCTGGATCACTTTCATGGCGCCGATGGCCATGGAATCGTTGGCGCAGATGATCGCCGTGGGGGGCTGGGGCAGGCAGGCGAAATAGAGCCCGCCCTTTTCGCCCGATTCGTAGGAATAGTCGCCTTTGAACACAAGTTCTTTGTCCTGCTTCAGTCCTGCGCGGGCCAGGGCGTTTTTGTAGCCCTGGAGGCGGTCTTTGCACACGTCGGAATCCAGCAGCCCGGAAATGAAGCCCACGCGGCGGTGTCCCAGCGAGAGCAGGTATTCGGTGGCGCGGTGGCAGCTGTTGAAATTGTCGATGGTAACCGAGGGCAGGGATTTGTCGGCGGCGTTGTTATCCAGCAGCACGATGGGGAGATAGCGTTTTATTTGCTGGATCTGGTCCTCGATGCGGGGGAAACAGGAAATGATCACGCCGTCTACTTTTTTGGTGTTTTTGAGGGGGTTCAGGTCGTTGTAATCGGAAAAGAGCAGCAGGTTGTAGCCGTTTTTGCTAACCTCTTCCTCCAGGGATTTGAAGACCAGGGAATAGTAGGGGCTGGAAATGCCTTCCTTGATCTCTTCGTCCAGGAAGAAACCGATGTTGTTGGTGACTTTCGCGTTGGAATTTTTGCGGCTCACGAAGGTACCGCGGGTGGCCAGTTTGTAGAGGACGCCCTCTTCCACCAGTTCCGCCACGGCTTTGCGCACCGTCATGTAGGAAACGTCGAGTTCCCGGGCCAGAACCCTTTCCCCGGGCAGCTTGTCCACGATCGCGCCGTTGGCAATGCCGGCCTTGATCCGGTCTTTGACGCAGATGTATTTGTACGATCTGGTTCTCATGGCGTGAACGATAGCTCCTTTCTGGCGGCAGATATAGCAGTTTCAATCCCGCGGCGACCCGGCAGGGCAGTTTCGCAGCCAACCGCTATAACTCATTTTTACCAAATTATCTGCGGTGGGTAAAACCGTCAAGAAACTTTTATCGTAAGGTGGGTGGAGCGAGGGCTTTGAAAAAAAAGGCGGGGCCAGCGAAAAAAAAACTTGACACGAAGGGCGGCGGGCAAAATAGTGCTATATAGCAGTAAATGCTGCTCTGTTCAGACCTGTGATAATAGTGTGGTGATAAAAGGATGGTTCAAATGGCAAGCAAAACCCTGAATTTGATCCTGGGGGCGGTGCTGGCACTGCTCATTTTTGGCTGCGACAGGATCCTGGCGCCGGATACGGTTACGGATCCCACGGTTCCAGTAAACTACGAGTTGGTCTGGTCCGACGAGTTTGACCAGCGTTCGGCCGCCCCGGACCCCGGCAAATGGGGTTACGACCTGGGCTACGGAGACAACGGCTGGGGCAACGATGAATGGCAGCAATATACGAACCTGCCTGAAAACGTGAGGGTGGAAGACGGCAACCTGGTGATCTCGGCGGTGTGGGATTCGCTGCATTTCGACGAGCCGGGCAAGCGTAACGGCTCGGTGACCTCGGCTCGGATCAACACCAAAGGCAAGTTTTCCTTCAAATACGGCAAGGCCCAGGCCCGGATCAAAGTTCCCACCGACACGGGGATGTGGCCGGCATTCTGGATGCTGGGCAAAAACAACTCCAGCGTCGGCTGGCCCCAGTGCGGCGAGATCGACATCATGGAAGTGAGCCCGCTGCTGCAGGGCGCCAATACCACCATCAGCACCGCCCACTGGTGGGACGATGACAGCGACAGCCACCGCTACGCCAGCGGCACCAAAAGGCTGGGGCAGCCACTTTCAAACGATTACCACATCTATGAAGTGGTGTGGGACGAACAGCGCATCGTGGGCAAGATCGACGACATCACCTACTTTGTGAAGGTGATCGATCCGGGCACGATGGACGAATTTTTGAAAGAGTTTTTCCTGATCTTCAATGTGGCCGTGGGCGGCAACCTCGGCGGCGCCCCGGACGCCAGCACCCGCTGGCCCCAGCATATGTATGTGGACTGGGTTCGGGTTTACCAGGACGCGCAAGGGCTGATCCCGATCGAGACCTTTGGCATTTTCACCGACGAAACCCCGGTTGACGCCGGCCTGGCGGTGGGCGTGAACGCCGAGATCTATGTTTGGGAAAACACCCTGGCGGCGGCCAACATCCCTCCCTACGAGGGCGCGAACGGGATTTCCTGGTCCAGCACCGGCCTGGGCTGGTTCGGGGCAGGGATCCAATCCAACGCACCTTTGGATATGTCCGATTTCGCCGCGGGCAACCTGAAATTCATGATCAAGATGCCGGCGAACGTGAGCTTCAAGATTGGGATAAACGACGCCCAGGGTAGCGAAAACTATGTGCTGTTCCCGGCGGGGCAAACCGCGTATGGTCTGGTGCGAAACGGCGAATGGGGCCAGGCCAGCATTCCGGTGGAAAGCCTGAAAGGTAATGTGGACCTGCAGATACTGAGCTACCCGTTCATTATATTGGAGCAAAGCGGCACCCAGTGTACCTTTGCCATCGACGACATCTACTACGACGGCGGAGGCTCGCTGCCCAGCTCGGTGAGTTTCAACGCGGGTTACCTTTATTTTGACGACATTCACCTGAAGAATTAAGGAAGAGCGAAAATGGGACAAAGCGTACACCATAGCACCAAACCTGAAGACAGGATTCCTTTCAAACAAAAGTTAGCTTACTCCATCGGCATGTTCGTGAACAATCTGCAGGCCGCCGCGCTGCCCGCGATGTTCGTGATCCTCAATCTGGGATTGGGGATGGATGTAATGCTGGTCGGCCTGATCAGTTCGATCCCCCGGATCTTCGACGCGGTATCGGACCCGGTGATGGGCTTCATCTCCGACAACCACCGCGGCAAATGGGGCCGGCGCCGGCCCTTCATCTTCATGGGCGCCCTGCTGGCCGGCTTGATCTTCGCCGTGATGTGGCAACTGCCCTCGGGCTATGTGAATTTCCTGGG
>JAGOIS010000121.1 GCA_017995495.1 Candidatus Cloacimonadota bacterium | reverse complement strand
GGATTGAGCGACAACTCCAACAACGATGAATCGGTGAACTTCCAGGCCAACCCCAGCAGTAGGTTGAATTCCTGCCAGGTTCCCCAGGAGTATTTGGGCTGGATGATGTAATAGAGATTGTCGATGTCGTGCTTGAGAGTGAGCCCGGCGGTATAGCGAGTGTTTATGAAGTTGATCACATAAGCCTGGCCATTGAAATCGGCATATTCATTGCGCTCAAAGTTGAAACCCACGTCCGCCATAAAGGCGTCCCCGTCGTTATTCCGGTAGGGCAGCAGCATCCAGAGCTGGTCTTGGGAGCGGGCGGAATAGGGAAAGCTGTCGAACACGAGTTTGTATTCCAGCCGCAACTGGCGGTAGAATGCTTTGTCGTCCGGATCGTACATGTATCCGGTGTAGTCAGCCCGGATCAGGTAATCCTGATTGAAGAGGAGCCTGTCGCCTATCAGCAGCGCGATCTGTGGACTGTAAACGTAGCTGGCGATTTGCTTGTTGTTGCTGGAGAGCAATCCGTCCAGATAAACATCGTCCGTGAGGCTCCAAGCGAGGCGGTTGCTGATCTTCAGGCGCTGTTTCCAATAATTGGCATTGGCCAGGTCCAGCCGGATGTGGCGGAGGTCGTTGTCCCAGCGGTTCTGGTCGTCGGGGAAACTGTTGCGTTGCAGGTCCACCGAGAATCCTGTGGCCAGGGTGTCGCCCTGGGAGTATTCCCAGTTCAGGCCGGTGGAAAGAAAGCGGCTCTCAGTGTTGCGGCTGTTCGTGTTGCGGCTGAATTCCTTGAGGGTGTAACCATGGCTGAATCTGGTTTCCCAGCCCAGCCTAGGGGTGGGTTTCAGATCCAGTCGGAGTGAGGCCTGGTTGGAGAGGTCGGAGTTGTTGCGGATGGTGTTTTCAGACAGATCGGTAACCCGCTTGCTGAAATTGTCGCTAAGGGAGATGCTCAGTATCTCCCAAGGCTCATATTCCAGGGTCCCGGCATAGGAAAGGGAGCCGCGGCTCAGGCTGTCGCTCTGGCTGTAATGCCCTCTTCCCCCCAGACTCTGTTCGGGAAGCAGCACATAGATGTCATCGTCGCGGCGGGAAAGGCTGAGGCTGTTATTGAAGAGCAGGTTTTTGCTCTGATGTTGCAGATAGGCTGAAACAGCGCCGCTCTGGTAGAACTCCCAATCCATGGTTTTGCGCTCAAAGCTGGCACTGAGGCCCGCGCGGGTGTTCCATATCCGGGTTCCCGCGGCAGCCCGGCCATGCACCAGATATCCGTCGCTGTTGAGTTCTAAACCCTGCAGGTAGCGGTCTTCCTCAGAGCGGATGAAGCCCTGCACGCCGGCCTCCAGAAGCAGGCTGTCCGCGGGCATGAAATCGAGGGTGTAGCCCAGGAAACCGGTCTTGTTGCGGTAGGGTTGACAATCACCCTCAAGTTCGCTGGAATCATAGAGGTATTCAAAGCCGGACTGGATGCCGTGGCGCAGAAGATCGCGATCGAAGGCCAGGTCCAGCCCCAGTTGTGAACGGTGGCTGTTTTGGGAGAAGTTGAGACGCTGTTCACTGAGGTTTTGGGCAGTGATCTGCAGCAGCGAGGCTTTGAAAGGCGACATCTGATAGAGGAGGTTGTTTTCCAGTTCGCTGGAAGAGCCGCTGCCGGAAAAGCTAAAATCCAACAGGCTGGCTTGGGCGGAGAGCAGGTTCACGGCCAGGCTAAAGCAGAGCACTGAGAGCAATGAATTCGGCTTCACTAAGTGTTTCTCCGCGGCGGGAAAGATCGATTCCGCTCCCGGTTTGGACCCGTTGGAGCCCTTCTTTGTCCAACAGAGCGGCAAGATTGTTGCGCAGGGTCTTGCGCCGGTGAGAAAAGGCCAGTTCAATAAGTTTGAGGTATTTTCCCAGCTCGGGGATCTCGGCCGGGACCTTTCTGGGTTTGAGCGAAAGGACAGCCGAATCCACGTTGGGCACAGGGGTGAAATTGTGGCGTGGCACATCCATGAGCACACGGGCGTCAAAGATGCGTTTCAGGCGCAGGGTCATCACTCCGTAAGCTTTGCGGCCCGGGGCGGCACAAATCCTTTCGGCCACCTCTTTTTGGACCATCAGGGTGGCTGAAAGGAAACTCTGATGGTGTTGTTCCAACTTTGCCAGCAGGGGGGAGGTGATGTTGTAGGGGATGTTGGCCACCAGTTTGGGAGGCTGGTCCGGCTCTTGGAGTTCCGCGACCCAATCAAACTTGAGAACATCACCCATCACCAGCTCGATGGCGTTGCCGAATTCCTGTCTTAGCGGGGCTTCGAGGCGCCTGTCAAGTTCGATGGCCTTCACCCTTGCCCCGGCAGCCAGCAGAGCCCGGGTAAGGATTCCGTGGCCGGGGCCTATCTCCCAAACTGGATCACCTGGTTGGATGGCGGCAAGTTCCACGATCCTGCCGGCTATCTCCGGCTGATTCAGAAAGTTCTGCCCGAGGGCTTTGATCGCTCGCATGAGCAAGGCAAAAAAATTCAGATCACCCTCAGAGCATTTCCCCGGGCGATCTGAATTTCCAGAACCTGGCCGCGTCAGGCGCTGAGGCGCCCGGCAGCTATGCTCTTACAGTTTTTGCAAACCTTGACGGTCTTTTCACCGACCTTGATCTCGTTGAGCAACTTGATCCCGGTGCGGTGGCAGACAGGGCATTCGCCACGCCCGTGATTGGGAAGGTTCTTTATGCCTTTGCCACGACGGTTGTCTTTGGACATCTGTATTCTCCTTGGTTTTTCTCTCACTTGGATATCACTATGTTTAATCCAAAAATATCAGGCCTACATTTGCGTCAACTGATATTTGCAGGGGAGGGGCAGTGGCTTCGGTTCCCGGCATAGCAGCGGCAGCAAAAATGCCCGCCGGGAGGATCCTCGACGGGCTTGAATGGGTATAATTCCGGTTTATGGCTTTCAGCGTTCGAGGGAGAATCTGTCGTCCAGAGACAACACAAACTCGCTGATCAGTTGCACCGCCGCGTCCAGGTCTTTCAGCGAGATAACCTCATTAGGCGAATGCATATAGCGGTTGGGAATGCCGATCACGGCCATGGCGGCCCCGCCCTTCAGATCGTGGATGGCGTCCGCGTCTGTACCTGTGCGGCCTGGCGCTATCTCGATCTGAACCGGGATCTTGTGCTTTTTGGCCAGCTCCAGCAAACGCTTGTGCACGGAGGGGTGCAAAGCCGCTCCGATGCTGAGGGTGGGACCCTTGGCCAGGGAAACGTCTCCAAACACGCGCTTGTCAGCCCCGGGGATGTCGGATGTGAAGGTTACGTCAACCGCGAGGGCGATGTCGGGTTCGATCTGCCAGGCGCTGGTGCGAGCGCCCCGCATGGTGGTTTCTTCACCCACGCTGGAAACCGCGTAGTAGGAGGCCTTGAGCTGTTTTTTGGCCAGTTCCTGCATCACGGCGGCGGCCACATAGACCCCCACCTTGTTGTCCGTGGCCTTGGAAACGATCAGGTCGTTGGAAAGTTGCTCAAACACACTATGGTAGGTGATCACATCGCCGATGGCCACTCTCTTCAGGGCGTCCTCCCTGCTTGAGGCTCCGATGTCGATCCAAAGGTCTTCCATCTTGAGTTTGGGGGTGTCATCTCCGCCCCGCATCATGTGAATGGGTTTTCTGCCGATGATCCCGCGCACCACCTGGCCCTGGTGATAGATGTCGAGCCGCAGGCCGGGCAGCAGGTTGACGTCGAAACCGCCAAGAGATTTCACGTAGAGGTATCCCTGCTCATCGATGTGGTTAACGATCAGCCCGATCTCATCGGCGTGGCCCACCACCATCACTTTGAGCTTGCCGCTGCCCTTTTTCAGGGCGATGAGATTACCGTTGCGATCCTGGGTGATCTTGTCGGCAAAGGGTTTCAGATATTCTCGCACAACTATCTGAGCGGGCGCTTCAAAGCCGGAGGGACTGGGCGCGGAGACGAGGTCCTTGAGGAATTTCAGGTTTTTGGCATTTGGCATCGGTTTTTTCCTAACAGTTGTTGGCGGTTTCATCCGCGAAGGGGTTGAGGGTCTTTTTCTGCACCGGGTGTTCGTGGGGGATGATGCAGAGGAATTTCATCAGATCGGTGCCAGTGTTCTTGAAAGCGTGGCGGATGCCTGGGTCCACATAGATCGCGTCATTCGCTTGGAAGGTCAGGTCGCCGTTCTCAGTTTGCAGCACACCGTTGCCGGTAAGCACGAAGACCTCATGTTCCCATTCGTGAATGTGGAAAGGGGTGTGGCCGTTTGGCTCCACTTCGAACATCCGCAGGGCGAAATTGGGGGCGCCATCTTTCTGGGCGATCAGCCAGCGGATCATGGTGCCTTCGGCACCTTCGGCGTTAACGGGTTCCAGTGCCACCTGGTCAAAATGAACTATTTTCATCTATTCCTCCTTAGAATAGGGTGATATTACAGGGGAAGGCCGGGTTGGAGGCCTGACGAGAGTATAATCATGTTTGGCAGTAAAGCTAATCATAGACGGGATAGCCGGTCACCTGTAGGTCCTCTCCGCTGGCTTTGAAGGAAAGATTTTTGAGGGCCAGAGCGGCTGAAATGTCCGGCAAGCCCAGTTCTGTGAGCATGGCCCTGTTTCCGCCCACCAGTTTGGGACCGTAGAAGATCACGCACTTGTCCACCAAACGCGCCGCAAAGAAGGACGAGGCCAGGCGGCTGCCACATTCCAGCAACACCAGGCTGTGACCCAACTGATATAGGATGCCCAGCACCTCCTTGAGGTTGAGTTTATCTCCCTTGGCTGTCACGGGATAAATGTTCGCCCCGAGCGCCACGAGCACCTTGGCGGGTATCGTGTTTTCCCTGCCTCTGGCACAGAATACCGCCGTGGGAACTGAATGCATGCCACGGGCGATCTGAGAGCTGGGAGGCAGTTTCAGGTGGGGGTCCAGAATGACCCTCAAAGGATTTTTGAGGTTGTTTTTGAGGCGAACTGTGAGCAACGGATCGTCGCCCAGGATCGTTCCGATGCCGGTGAGCACTGCGTCCGCTTCCTGGCGCAGCCTCTGGGTCTGTTCCCGGGATCTTTCACCGCTGATCCAGCGGGAAGAACCATCTTGGGCGGCAAATTTTCCATCCAGGGAAAGGGCTGCTTTCCAGATCACGAAAGGGCGGCGGTTGTGAAC
>JAGOIS010000120.1 GCA_017995495.1 Candidatus Cloacimonadota bacterium | reverse complement strand
TCCACAGTGATGTCCCGGACCTACGCGCTGCCCTTCCAAAGCGCGGAACTGAGCGTTCAGGCTTTGGATTGGAACGTTTTCGACCGGCTGGGCAATTTCCTTTACGCGGAACAAAACAGAGACCTGGGCGCCCTGAGCATCGGCAACAGCTTCATCTTCAGGGAAATGAGGGGCTTCACTGTGCGGATCCAGACCCAGATCGCAGACGGAGAACAGATCCGCACCCTCAGGAATGCGGAATTTTCCCTCTCCGGAAGCCAGCCGGCAGACTTTCCCCAAAGCGTCTCCCCCGCCTTTGCCAAAGCCTATGAGGAGCTGGCGGACAACTTTGACACTTCCTACCTGCGGAACCTCCCACTGGCCATGCCCAAAATGCTTATCCTCAGCCATGCCAATCTTGCCCCCTACCAGGCTGAATTTGTGCAGTGGAAACGCCAGCAGGGATTTGACGTTTATATTGCCTACCAGAATGACATCGGCACCACCCTCAACGACTATCGGAACTTCATCAGCGCCCACTACGCGCAGCACCACTGCGATTATCTGCTTCTGCTGGGCGATGTTACCGGACAGGGTTCCTACGCGATTCCCACCGCGTTTTACCCTTCGCCTGAATATCAGGAAAATGACGCCGATGACCATCAATACACCCTGCTGGAAGGCGATGATTATTTTCCCGAAATGCTGGTGGGCAGGATGTCCTTCAACGACATCTCGGAGTTTTTGACCATGAGCAGCAAGACCGTATCCTATGAACGCGCACCCTATATGGCAAACACAGCGTGGATGAAGCGTTCTCTGGCTGTGGCGGGCAACAAGGCCGAAGGCAGCTTGCAGCCCACCACCCCCGTGCAGATGTCCCGCTGGTTGCGTGACAAGATGCTCGGGATCGGCTATACGGCGGTGGACACGGTTTTCTATCCTCCCACCTATCCTGGCACCGCCGCCATATCAAACTCCATCAACCAGGGCGTGCAATTCATCAGCTACCGAGGCTGGGGCGATGCCAACGGCTGGCATTATCCCTCCTTCCACATTCCCGACCTCAACAACACGGTCAACGGACCCCGCCTGCCCGTGGTCTTCTCCATCGTTTGCAACACCGGTGATTTCGCCAACCCGGTGAATCCCAGCTTTGGCGAAAAGTGGATGCGCATGGGCAGCGTGGCCGAGCCCAACGGCTGCGTGGCTTTCGTCGGCCCCTCAGACCTGCACACCAAGACCCGACTGAACAACTCCATCTCCAGCGGGGCTTTCCGAAGCATCTTCGATTTTGGCGTGCGCGGATTCGCCTCCAGCGTGCTCATGGGCAAGATCGAGCTTTA
The DNA here is from genome assembly GCA_017995495.1 of Candidatus Cloacimonadota bacterium. GTDB lineage: Bacteria > Cloacimonadota > Cloacimonadia > Cloacimonadales > Cloacimonadaceae > Syntrophosphaera. The sequence goes on along the minus strand of JAGOIS010000120.1, from coordinate 3,842 downwards.
CAAGAACTTTCCCAACGATATTGGACCGGACCAATATGTCCCCTTCTATTTCCACGTGTACAACCTCCAGGGCGATCCCAGCCTCAGGATGTGGGTGCTTGTCCCCCAGAGCATACCGGAAAGCGTGATCGAAGGTGGGCTGACCCTCTCCCCCAGCGCGTCTCACATCCGGATCAACGCCCCCGCCAATGAAGGCGCGCTGGTGAGTGGAACCCGCAACGGTACTGACTTCACCTATGCCCAAGTGAAAGACGGCCTGGCCATCCTGCCCCTGGATCCACAGCTGAGCGGCAACCTGACCCTCACCGTCTCCCAGGAGAATTTCCTGCCCCTGGTGCGAACCCTCAGCCCCAGCGGGCCCGCTGGCATTGGAGTGACCGAAAACAGCGCCGGGGGGAACTTCCTGCCTCCCTTCAGCAACGACGTGGAAACACTGGTGCTGATGAATTTCTCCACCGCTCCCATCACCGTGAACGAGCTTACCATCAGTGCCAGCGAAGGCGCCACAGTGAATTACCATCACGAAACTTTCACCCTCCCCCCCCAGGGCACGCAGGCGGTCAGCTTCCAGATCATGGCCAATGAGTACATCCAGCCACGCCAGCCCATCACCTTCACGCTGAACATCCCCAGCCCTGCCACCACCTACATGTTCCAGATGTGGGGCGGCGGCGCTGAATTCACCGTGGAACGAAGCACCGGCGAGATCGGCATCGGCGTAACCTCCCAGATTGGTTTCCACCTTGCCAACACCGGACTGAACCCCACCACCAACGCCACAGTGCAGGTTTTTTCCCTCACGCAAGCGGCCAATTTCCCCTCCACGCCGATCTTCCTGGGAGCCATGGTTCCCGGCCAGACGAAACTGGTCTCCACCAGCGTCACAGTTGCCGCGGAGGCCTGGAATGGCAGGAATCTGCCGCTGAAACTGGTGATCAACGACGGTGGCTACATCAACACCGTTTTCTACAACCTAACCGTTGGCACGCCGGTGAACACCTCACCCACCGGCCCCGACGAATATGGCTATTTCGCCTACGACAGCTTTGACCTCGGCTTCGACCAAGCCCCGATTTATGCATGGATCGAGACGGATCCAGAGCTGGGAGGGGCGGGAACGGTCTGGCTGATCATGGACGACGGCTCCCTGACAGTGGACCTGCCTTTCACTTTCCGCTTCTACGGGCGCGATTACAACCAACTCACCATGTGCTCCAATGGCTGGATCTCGCTCATACCCACCACAATGGATGATTTTTACAACTGCTACATCCCGGCCGCTCTCGGCCCTTATGCCATGATCGCCGGCTACTGGGACGATCTGAAAGGCTACAAAAACGGAGACAGCTTCGCTGACATGCGCCTCAGCCGCTGGCACGACGAGGCCAACAACCGCTACATTGTGCAGTGGAATGATGCCTACAACCAGTACAACAACACGTCTCTGGAGAAATTTCAGATCATCCTCCTTCCCCAAGCTGACAGGGACGGCGACATTGTGATCCAATACCACACCGTGGATAATCCTGGCATCACTACGAACTATTGCACCGTGGGCATCGAAAACCACAGCCAGACCGTCGGCCTGGCCTACACCCACGGCAACGTTTACCCCCCCACAGCCACACCCTTGCAGGCTGGCTTGGCCATAAAATTCACCACCATGCCGCCTGATCCCTTCGTTGCCAACGACGATCCCGGCCTGGCGATCCCCTTCTCGCTGGAGCAGAATTATCCCAACCCCTTCAATCCAAGCACCACGCTCTCTTTCTCAACCGCCACCAGCGGTCCGGCGCGTTTGGCCATCTACAACACCAAAGGCCAGCTGATCAGGACTCTGGTGGCCGCGGACCTGGGCAGCGGCAAACACAGCGTGCCTTGGAACGGACTCGACGATAACGGCCATGGCGTGAGCTCCGGAGTCTATCTCTACAGGCTGGACGTAAAGGGACAGAGCATAACGCGCAGAATGCTGCTGATGAAATAGCCGGAGGCGTGGACTCTGCCAACTCTTTGGCCGGATCAGCCATCATCATCTCCAAGGGCAGCGGGTGAGCAACCTCCCCCGCTGCTGTTGTTTCTGGCCAAAACATACCCTTGGGGCGGGCACAAGCCAAATTTGGCCAGAGCACCCGAATTGCTCCACGTGAAATAAACAGCAAGCGATCGGGGAGGGGTTAAAGCCTTTGCCTGTCTCAACTTGAAGCAGTGAAGTGAATATTATCAACTCGGCAAGGCTTGCCCCGGCCATTTTTTGATTGACACTCAGGCCAAGATCACATAATTGAAGATCAGATTCTCAGATACTGAGGTAAGCGCCCATGAAGATGGAAGAGCTCAACTATTACTACAACAAGTTCAAATTCGGGGAAGACATCTTTCACCAGCTGATGCAGAAAAGGGTGCGCGACATACTCCTGGTGTCCACCTTTTACGATGCCTTCATCTTCGAGCAGGACGGCCGCCTTTCCGAACAGATCTTTGGGGAATACCGGCAACTGAACCTCACCACCGCTCCCCGCATCACCAGCGTCCCCACCGGAGCGGATGCCCTGGAAAAGCTCAAGGAACACAGCTACGATCTGGTGATCACGATGATGCGCATCGGCGAGATCGGTCCGTTCCAACTGGCCAAACAGATCAAGAAGAGCCATCCCGACCTGCCTGTGCTGTTGCTGCTGAACGTGGCTTCGGATTACATCATCTGGGAAAACCATCCCGAGGACAAGCGCTACATCGACGACGTGTTTCTCTGGAACGGCGACACCAAGCTGTTTTTGGCCATGGTGAAGGTGATCGAGGACCGCATGAACGTGGATTTCGACACCGCCAACGGCCTGGTGCGTGTGATCCTGCTGGTGGAAGACTCGGTGCATTATTACTCGATCTTCCTGCCCTCGCTCTACAGCGTGATCATGCGCCAGACCCAGCGCCTGATCGAGGAAGAGGTGAGCGACATCAACAAGCGCCTGAGGATGCGCATCCGCCCCAAGGTTATCCTCGCCCACGATTACGAAGAGGCGATCGAAGCCTACCACCGCCATAAGGATTACCTGCTGTGCCTGATCTCGGACGTGCGTTACAAGGTCAAGGGTGAGATCGACCCCAAGGCCGGGCTCAAGCTGCTGCGGCACATCAAAATGACAAACAAGGAACTGCCGATGATCCTGCAGTCGTCAGAAGATGAGAACCAGGCCACCGCGGAAGAGCTGGGTGTCTTTTTCCTGAACAAAAACTCCAAAAGCATGCTTTCCAACCTGCGCAACTTCATGGTTTACAACCTCGGTTTCGGCAACTTCGTGTTTCGCCACGCCAATGGCGAGGTGATCGACGAAGCGGCCAACATCGCCGAGTTTGAGCACAAGATCATGAAGGTGCCGGAGGAATCCCTGGTCTTTCACAGCCAGTTCAACCATTTTTCAAACTGGCTGATCGCCCATGGTGAGGTGCAGATCGCCAAACGCATCCGGCCCATGAAGATCGAGGACTTTTCCAGCAAGGACGAGCTGCGCAAATTCCTCTACCACACTTTCCGCACGGTGCGGATCGACAAGAACCGGGGCAAGATCATCAATTTCGACGCCGTCTCGCTCACCGAGATGAATCAGATCATCAGGATGGCTGAGGGCTCGCTGGGGGGAAAGGGGCGCGGCCTGGCTTTTCTGAACGCGTTGCTCTGCACCATGGACTTTGAAAAGAAGTTCGAAAACATCGGCATCTCCCTACCCAGCACGGCCATCATCGGCACCAACGAGTTCGACATTTTTGTGGAAACCAACGACATTGTGCAAAAAGTGCAGGACCAGGGAGACGCGGAGATAGACGGGATCTTTGTTCAGGGC
>JAGOIS010000119.1 GCA_017995495.1 Candidatus Cloacimonadota bacterium | reverse complement strand
GCGAGCTTGGCTTGATAGCCGCCGTTGTTCTTTAAAGCCAGTTCCCGTGCCTCCTCAAGGGTGAGGTAAGCCGTGCCCTGGGCTCCCAAAAGGGTGGCGGCAATAAGCACCGTAAAGATTAATACGCGTTTCAAATCATACTCCTTTGGGGATGAAAAAATCGTTGTCTGCCCGTCCCTGGACATCGGCCAGCAATTCCCGGAGGGTTTTTTGCTCCACCCGGTGATGGCGTAGCCCCAGGTTCAGGATATGGCTGTGCACAAAGGGCAGGCCGCCTTCCACCAGAAGGTCCTGGCAACCGCTTCTGTCCGCCTGGGTTTTACTCCGTTTCAGGCTTTCCAACCGGGTCTGGATGGCTGCCGCCAGGAATTCCCGGGTCACGCTCTGCCAGGCGAAGGAGAGCGTCAGCCACCAATCCTGGGAGCTGATCTTGGCTGAGATCAGATTCTGCCGCACCATCTCGGCCAGGAACTTGCGTCCCCTGGCATTGATGTGAAACACCGTCCGGGGCGGGTTGTTGCCTTCCGTGACTTGCTCGCCCTCGATATGTTGTGAGGCGTCCAAGTCCTGCAAAGCCTTGTAGATCGACGGCAGCTTGATCCCCGCCCAGACCGGCAGGCCGAATTTCTCGGTGACGTGCCCGATCTGATATCCATACATGGGTGCCCGGTTCAGAAAACCCAGCACCACCAGTTTTGGTTTGGACATTGGCTTGCTCCTTTGGTTGCTATTATTTGAACGACTATTATACTGTATAATAGTCAATCTAATATTACGGGCGTTCTTGGCAAGAGAATTTTTATCAGGCCGGGAAAAGCCGCTTGACAGAAAACCGCCTGATTCAATCCTGATGCTCAAACCCCCGATCAAGGACGTGACGATGAACGAACGACCCTCCTGGCAGCAGTATTTTATGCGGATGGCTGTGCTGGCCTCCAGCCGCAGCACCTGTCTGCGCCGGCAGGTGGGGGCTGTTTTGGTGAAGGACAACCAGATCCTTTCCACCGGCTACAACGGCAGCCCCAAGGGGGTGCGGCACTGCTCCGAGACAGGTTGCCTCCGCGCTGCCAACAACGTGCCTTCCGGCCAGAAGCATGAGCTCTGCCGGGGCCTCCACGCGGAGCAGAACGCCATCATCCAGGCTGGGTTGAACGGCTCCAGCGCCCGCGGGGCCACGCTTTACTGCACCCACCAGCCCTGCAGTATCTGCGCCAAAATGATCATCAACGCGGAGGTCCGCACCGTTTACATCGCGGCAGAATATCCGGACGAACTGGCGGAACAACTGCTCTCCGAAGCGGGTGTGGAACTGATCCATTACGACGCGTCCAGCGGCACAATGAAGAGATTGATCTGATGTTCAAACGCTTCAGCACCCGCGACCTGATCATCATCGCCGTGCTGGCCGGGATTGGCCTGGCCGTGAAACCCATCGTTTCACCCTTTTCCAAAATGATCAGCACGCCGCTGATGGTGCCGGGAGGCTCTTTCACCGGCGGATTGTATATGCTGTGGCTGGCCTTGGCTGTTCTGATCATCCGCAAACCGGGCACGGGCTTCATCTTTGGCCTGCTGCAAGCCTTGGTGACGCTGGTGATCGGCGTCAGGGGCAATCAGGGCTTGCTCACCCTGCTCAGCTACACCCTGCCGGGCATCCTCGCCGATCTGATCCAAGCCTTGGTGAAGGACCCTGCCAGGCTTTGGCCTCATCTGGCCATCTGCTCTGTGGCGAACATCGCCGGCGCCATGGTGGTGGCCATCCTGTTGTTTCATCATCCACCGCTCTATTTGCTCATCATTCTGGGAATGTCTCTGCTCTCAGGCTTGATCGGCGGCTGGATTTCCTGGAGCATTTTCAGATCACTAAAACACTACGAGTTGATAGCATGAATAAGCTTTTGATATGCCTCATTTTGGGCTCTTTCACCCTGCTTGGAGCCATCACCGTCACCGACACCAAGGGTTTCACCCAAAGCCATGACTACTCTGACCTCGCCTCCCTGCCCCGGGAGGAATTCACCACCGTCCGTGAAAAGGAGGGGGAAACCCGGATCGACACCTGGCAGGGGATTAGGTTCGACCTCTGGCTCAAGGCCAATCTGGACAAACCTTTCAAGGTTATCCGCCTCGAGTCGGCAGACCGCTACATGGTGAGTTTCAGCCAGGCGGAGTTCGACACCCTGGCCTCCTGGCTGGTCTTCGCGCAAAACGGGAAAACCTTGCCCGAGGATCAGTTGCGGGTGATCTTCCCCTCGTTGCGGGACATGAAATGGGTGCGCGGCCTGGACCGGGTGGTGCTTGAGGATTTCGATCCTCTGGGTATGCCCTCCCGTTTTGAGTTTATGGATGCCCGCCTGGAATCCGCCGCCTTGGTGGTAAACCCGGAGCCCTTCATCAACCTCCGCGGCTACTTTTTTGCCGACCTGCTGCCTCTTTCCTCCCGCCAGGATTCCCTGCCCGCCATTCTTTACAGCGCCGATGGCATGAAATTGGCCCTGGAGTATCCCCGCCATCTGGAAGGCGCCATCCTGGAACTCACCGACGAGGGCTTCAACCTCAAAAGCCCCGTAATTCCCGGCGGAATGTGGCTCAAGAACATTGTCTACATCCAGCTTGGCGATTTCGCCCTCATCCATCCGGGCAACCTCGAGGCTCTGATCGCCCTCAACCGCGTGTTGGACTGGAAACTGGGGCCGGATGTGCATTTCGTGGTCCACAAGGAAGGCGGCGACCAAAGGATCACTTTGAACGATGTGCTGGCCTCGCCGGAGCTGCTGGACGGAGCGCTCTCTTTCGAACTCGTCCCCTGAGCCGGATGCTGCGCGTTGAAGGGCTCTGCCTCAGATATCCGAAGCAGGAACAGCCTTTGCTGCGGGAGCTCAGCTTCAGCCTGGCCCCGGGCGAATTGCTCTGGCTGAAAGGACCCAACGGCAGCGGCAAAACCAGTCTGCTCAACATCCTCAGCGGCATCATCCCCCAGCGGGTCAAGGCGGAGTTATCCGGAGCCGTCACCCTTGGCGCCACAGACCTTGGCACCCTGCCACTCAACGAAAAATTCCACCATCTGGCCTATCAGATGTGCGATCCGGACCACCAGATATTTTTTCCCCGCATCAGCAAAGAACTTTCCTTTGCCCTGGAAAACTCAGGCATGGAGGCTTCCCGGATGCGCGCCAGGCTCGCCCGGGCCAAAGAGCGCTTTGGGTTGCTTGAGTTTGGCCAGGTGGAGCCCGGCCAGCTTTCCCGGGGGCAGAAAAAGCTGCTCACCCTGGCTGTTTGCGCCGCCCTGGACCCTCCGCTCCAACTGTTGGATGAGCCCACCTCCGCCCTCAGTTCGGAAGCCATGGACCGCCTGCTCGCCTGGCTGCGCGAGATCCTGGCCTCTGGCCGCATGGTTGTGGTAGCGGAGCACAACCCCGTCATTTCCGGTCTTGCCACCGCGACCCTGGAATTCGGCCCATGAGCGAAGCTCTTTTTCACCTGCGGGACCTGCGTTTTGCCTATCCAGGCCAGCCTCCGCTGCTGCAAGGCGTCTCGCTGGATATTTTTTCCGGCGACAAGATCCTGCTCCGCGGCGCCAACGGCTGTGGGAAAAGCACCCTGCTCAATCTGTTGGCGGGCATCCTCAAACCTCTTTCCGGTACTCTCCTCCTGCGGGGAAAACCGCCTTCCGAGCAGCCTCCGCGGGGCTTCCGGGAGCTTGTGCTCTGCCGCCAGAGAGCCGGCGATGACCTCTTTGGGATCACGCCCCGCCACGATCTGGAAAGCTGGCGCCTGGCCTGGCCGGAGCGCTTTGGAGAGACCGCCGTCCAAAAACTGGGCGACCCTTTATTGAAATCTCTGGATACCCCCTACAGCAAGCTTTCCGCCGGGGAACTGCGCGCTTTCACCCTGCTCTGGCTGCCCCTGCTGCTCGATAAATTCTGGCTGCTGGATGAACCCACAGCCGGCCTGGACGCGTCCAGACAGGAACGTTTTGCCGCTCTATGCTCAGCGAAACAGGGTTCCGGCCACCTGATCGTGAGTCACTCCCCCGCCCTACCGGAAAGCCTGTTCAACCGGGTGCTGCTGCTGGAGAAAGGCGCTCTGCGGGAGCTGGAATGAAGGGCTTGCATCCCCTGTCCCTGATCCTGGCCGCCCTTTGGTTCAGTTCGCTGGCGATCATCATCCCGGATCCGCGCTGGTTGGGGTTGATCTTCCTGCTCTGCCTGCTCTTCCACGGTTTGATTTCCGGATTCAGGTTCAGAGATTGGGCCCGCCAGTTCCTCAAGTTGCTGCCCATCCTGCTCGCGGTGATCGTGATCCAGGTGCTGCTGGACAGGAACAACTTTCAGCCGGAAGGTTACCGCATCGATCCTGTCGGCGCTGGCTTGAGGACCGGGCTGGCGGTGTCGCTGCGCCTGCTGATCGTGATCTTCAGCGCCCAACTGCTGCTGCGGCTTGACTACGAGGATTTCGACCTCGCCTTCCGCAGCCTGCGCCTCCCAGAAGAACTCTGCTTCATGGTGTTTTATGCCATCCACGTGATCCCCTCCGCCACCGAGAGGGTGAAACACAGTTTGCGCCTGCTGCGCTTGCGGGGGATAGACATGGGCAAGGTGCCGTTGAGAGCCAGGCTGAAACTCTATCAACGGATCTCATTGAACGTGATTGCCAGTCTGCTCTCGGCAAGCGACATCCAGGCCACGGCCCTGGAACTCCGGGGCTTCCGCAGTTCCGGTCCCCGGAGCAGGCTGTACACGCGCAGCTTCGCTTTTTCCGATCTCTGCCTGTGGCTGGGGATCGCCGCCGCGACAATTCTGCTGGTTTTGCTGCACTGACTTCCGCGTCCCCGCCGAAACCACAGCCCAGTGCCTTTGCCACGCGAGTTCCACTTCAACACCACCATCCTCATCCGGGAGATCTTGAGCGAACAGGACCGCCTCGCCGGGGAACGCAAGTTGGTGGAATTGCTGGTGAATAAATACGGCGGAAGAGCCAAACACTCAGAACTCATGAACGCTTCGCACATGAAAAAAAGGGAATTCCGCGAAGCCATCGAATCGCTGATCGAGAGGGAGGCGATGATCGTGGAAGCCGTGAAGCTGAGAAATGGAAATATTGGAAAGGTGTATGCACTGAATGAGGTCATCATGGGATCTTGGACCCCCTAACAGACTCCGCTAAGGGAGGGGGAAACCCCTCCCCTTTGTATG
>JAGOIS010000004.1 GCA_017995495.1 Candidatus Cloacimonadota bacterium | reverse complement strand
TATTTAAACTGGCCGGAGGAGATCATGACCGTCCAGCCGCAATCGCGGATCTCGTTGGGATTGTATGCCCTCAGCAACACCTGTTTTTGCCTTTGGATGCGGATGTTGAGCACCCCGCCCCGGTATTCGTTGAGGATGCGCCGGGCAAATCTCTCTGGATCGGCCTGGGCCGAGATCAGGTTCTGCATTTGGGAGATCTTGGTGCTCAAATCCGCCCTGCTGTCCAGATTGCCCGCCTGACGGTAGAGATTGAGCGCTTCGGAGTAATTTCCGGAAAGCTCGGCTTTCTCCGCCTGGTTTTGGATCTCCTGGGCCCGGGCGACGTTTTCCCTGATGGTGTTCATCCGGGCTATGGCCTGGTTGGCAAGGGCGTAATCGGGGATGATGTCGTAGGTCCTTTGATAGTGGATGAGGGCGTTTTCAAAATCCCGCTGGGCCACCAGCTCATCACCGCGGTTGATGAAGAGCGACGCGACCTGTTCCAAACGCCGGTCAACCTGAGATTTTTTGCCGGGGTCATACTGCACCGCGATGCGGAAGAAGCGGTCCGCCTCCAGGTAGTTTTGACCCTTGAGATAGCTTTCAGCCTGGCCAATGTAGGCTTCGGCGATCATCTGGTTGTTGGCGGTGTTGTCCACCACCGGGAATTTTCCCAGTTCAAAGAGGATGCGCAGTCCGTCGCTGTAATAACCTGTGTTGTAAAGCCTGCGGGCATAATCGACCTTGGCGGGGATGATGCGCAGGATCTGTTTTCGAGCCGCCACCTCGTAAAGGTTGTTCGGATAACCTTCATAGAGGTCCATGTAATCCTGCCAGGCGCTTTCATGGTCGATGAATGTGTCCAGGTGGAAACTTATCCTGCGGCTCAGCATCTCAGAGGTTAATTCCGAGCGGGGGATCTCTCGCAGGACGGCGTTGACCAGATCCAGGGAGAGCTGTTCATTTCCCTGCTGCAACGCCTTGTCGGCCAGATCTTTGTAGATCCGCCCCAAGGCCTGGTCGGATTCCTCCGAATTTGCGAGTTTGAAAAACTTGATGGCCAGGTCATAGTTTTCACGCTGCAACGCCAGCAAGCCAAGCTCATAATAGCACTGCCCGCGCAGGATCTCGCTGCGGGTGACGAGCGCTCCGTTGCGTCCGTTCTGGATGTAATCATCCAGTTCCTGGATCGCCGCCGCGTAGCGCTGGTTGTCGTAATGGTCCTCCGCGCTTCTCAACTTGTTGATCTCGCAGGCGCCAAGCGCGAGCAGGAGCATCAGAAAAAGCAACAGGCCCAGGCTTCTTACGGGCCTGTTGAGTGCTTCCGGTCTCCGGGACTCTGCTCCCAGGCGTTGAAAACCTGTCATTTATCCGCCTTCTGGTTTTTTTGCTGGTTGCTGGGCACCACGATCGGGATCTGGTCCAGCTTGCGGCCGAACACGATGAAGAATGTGGCCAGCATGAGGGTCGTCACCACCAACAGCACTTGGTTTCCGGTGATGAAGATGATGATGGTGGTTAGCACGATCAAGATGTTGATGGCGTAGATGATGAGGGCGGTAACCTTGATGGAGCCAAGCGCGGTGTTGATGCGGTGGGTGGAATGGTCTTTGCCTCCCTGCATCACGTGGCGGCCGTCGCGTTTGCGGGTGTAGCTTACCAGCGAAATGTCGAACATGGCGTAGCTGAGCAGCAGAACCGGCAGCAGGTAAAACAGGTTGTTTTCCCTTGTCAACACTGCGTAGCGCGCCATCAGGATGCCCATCGAGGAAAGGAAATAGCCGATGAACATCGAGCCCGCGTCGCCCAGGAAGATCTTGGCAGGATTGAAATTGAAGGGCAGAAAGCCGAGGGCGCTGCCGGAAAAACTCAGCGAGATCAAACCGATGAAGGACATTTCAGAACCGTTTGAACCTGTGGTGTTGGCCAGGCTGAAGGCAAAAAATCCCAGACCCAGGATCCCCGCGATCCCGCTCAGGATGCCGTCCATGTTGTCCAAAAAGTTCAGCGCGTTCATCAATCCCACCATCCAGATCAACATCACCGGCAATGAGATGTAGACAGAGCCGAACATTTGCCGCAACTCCTGCATCTGGAAATTTGTCAGGATAAAGATCAGGCTCACCGCAACTTGCCCCAGCATTTTGATCGCCGGATGCATGCCCATCTTGTCATCGACGAGGCCGATCAACATGATCAGGAGCGAACCACCCAGATAACCCAGCATCGCCGGATCAAAGCTGCGGCTGGCGGATATCGTCACATCGTATATGCAGAGCAGGAAAAAGCCGATGAACACACTCAGCCCGCCCATGTAGGGCACACTTTTCAGATGCATTTTCCTGGCTTCAGGCTTGTCCACAAAATTAAGCGCCTTGGCAAGCTTGATGATAAACGGCGTGAGGCCGTAAACGAGCAACCAGGACATAATGAACACGCTGGCGTATTCCCATGTCCTATTTTCCATGTTCATCTCCAATGTTCAGATCAACCAACAATCTGCGCTGGCAGTTTTTTGTCAATGCAAAAAGGCTGACGCGCCTTTCCCGTATTTATTCCGTATTGATAATGGGAGCGGTCAGTGGGAGAGACCCCTTTGGCCCGCGCGGACAAAGTCCACAAAGATTTGTTGTTCAGGTGTGAGTCCGTGCCATTTGGCGGCTTCCGCCATGGCCTGGGATACGTTTAAACCACTCTGGTAAAAGAGCTTGTAGATCTCTTTGATGGCGGCAAGCGTGTCTTGCGCAAACCCATTTCGCGTCAAGCCAACGCTGTTCAGACCCACAGTTTTATAGGGATTTCCCATGCCACGGGTGTAGGGGGCGATGTCTTTTTTTACGGCTGAAGCACCGCCCACAAAGGCGTGTGTGCCGATGTGCACAAATTGGTGTACCGCGGTCAAACCTCCGATGCTGGCCTGGTCTCCGACCACCACGTGGCCTGCCAACTGGGCCGAGTTGGAAATCACGCAGCCGGAGCCGATATTGCAGTTATGCGCCACGTGGACATAGGCCATCAGGAGGTTGTCATCTCCCACAGCCGTCAGTTCGTCGGTTTGGTTGGAACGGTTGATGGTCACGAATTCCCGGATCAGGTTGCGGTCGCCGATCCGGACCCCGGATTTGGCGCCGCGATATTTAAGGTCCTGGGGATCAGTGCCGATCACGGCGTGGGGGAAGATCTTGTTTTCAGCGCCGATCCGCGTACAACCCATGATGATCACATTGGCGTGGAGGATGTTTCCCCCGCCCAAAACCACATCTTCGCCGATCTGGCACCAGGGGCCAATTTCACAATCCGGGCCGATCACGGCTCCGGGATGGATCATCGCGGTGGGGTGGATCCGGCTCATTTTTCCTTTTTTTGGAGCAAGGCCAGGAAATCGCCCTCAGCCACTTTTTCATCGCCCACGAAGGCTTCGCCGTGCATCTTGGACATGTGGCGCTTGAGCGAGATCACTCTCAGTTCGTAGCGCAGGGTATCACCGGGCAAAACCGGTTTGCGGAACTTGACATTGTCGATGGAGGCAAAATAGGCCACCCACTCCTTCGGATCATCCATCTGGCGCAGCAAAATGATGCCGCCTGTTTGAGCCATGCCTTCCACGATAAGCACTCCGGGCATGATTGGGTGTCCGGGGAAATGGCCCTGGAAAAATGGTTCGTTGATGGTCACATTCTTGATCCCGACAATCGATTCGCCAGCCTTGAGCTCAATTATCCTGTCCAACAGCAGGAAGGGATAGCGGTGGGGGATGATGCTCATGATGGCGTTGGTGTCGAACACCACATCCTCAGTGTGTATTTTCTGGTATTTCTTTTTCAAGGCCTGGGTGAGTTGGATCTGACGGAGTTTTTTCACCAGCTCCACATTGGTTTTGTGGCCGCTGCGGGCGGCGAGTATGTGGCCCCGGATCGGCATTCCGAGCAGAGCGATGTCGCCAATGAGGTCCACCACCTTGTGGCGCACAAATTCATTGCTGTATCTGAGGGGATGGCTGTTCAGGATGCCGAGGGGAGAAACTGTGATCGGTTGGTGATAGGCAAAAACCTCGCGCAGATGCACCAGTTCGGACTCGCTCATGTTTGGTTCGGCGATAACCAGGGCATTGTCCAGAGAGCCGCCTTTGATCAGGCCCTGCTCCTTGAGTTTGAGGATCTCGTTGATGAAGCAGAAAGTGCGGGCACCGGCGAATTCACGCTCAAAGTGCCGGATATGGGGCATAAAAGTGTACTGGGTGCTCAGATAGGGATGCTTGTAGTCGATCATGAAGGTCACTTTCAGCTCGTTTGAGGGCACCACCACCACGTCCACATTCTCTTCCGGGCAGGAATAGCTGATGGCTTCATCAAATTCGAAATAAGTCCGCTCGGCGTCCTGCTCTTCAAAACCGGCTTGTTTCAGCAGCCTCAGAAAAACCAGGGGCGAACCGTCTCCCACCGGCACTTCGGGGCCGTCGATCTCGATGCGGATATTATCGATCGTAAGGCCCTTGATGGCAGCCAGAACGTGCTCGATGGTGCCAACAGTTACGCCGTTCAAGCCGATCGTGGTGCCGCGGGAGATATCCACCACGTGGTCGATGTCAGCCAGGATCTCCGGTTTTTCCGGCAGGTCGATGCGGATGAAGACAATGCCTTCATCCTTTCCGGCCGGTTTGAAGCGGATGGTGGAGATCTCTCCGGAATGCAAACCGATGCCGGTGTAGGTGACCTCTTGTTTGATGGTGTGCTTAAATTCTGTCATCGCTCAATCCCCTGGGTTTTTTGCTTGTTCACGATAGTGGCAGTAGATCTGGGGCAGCTTTCTCTGGATGGCCAGGACGCGTTTGTAGAAGCCAGCGTCGATCGCCGGAGTGCCCCAATATTTGCCATCGGCCGGCAGGTCGTGAGTGACACCGCCCTGGGCGCCGACCATGGCTCTGTCGCCAATGCACAGATGCCCCGCAGAGCCCGATTTTCCCGCCATGTAGACATAATCGCCCATCAAGGTGCTGCCAGCCAGGCCCACTTGAGCGCAGAGGACACAGTGCTTCCCGATCCGGCAATTGTGACCTATCTGGACCAGATTGTCGATCTTGGTGCCATCGCCAATGCTGGTGGGACCAAGGGTGCCCCTGTCCACGGTGGAATTGGCGCCGATCTCCACCCGGTTGCCGATCACCACATTGCCCACCTGGGGGATCTTGTGCTGGACACCTTTTTCCAGGATAAAGCCAAAACCATCCGCGCCCAGCACCGCTCCGCTGTGGATGACGCACTGATCGCCGATCTCACAGCCGGGATAAAGTGTCACCCGGGGATACAGCCTGGAGCCCGTTCCGATCCGGCTTCCGGTTCCGATCGAGCAATGTTCTTCGATCACCGCGGCGCTTCCGATCCGGCAATCCGCACCGATCACGCAAAAAGCGGCAATGTGCGCGTCAGCGGCGATCACCGCGCTGGGATCAACCACCGCGGAGGGATGGATGCCGGGGCGGGGTTTTTCCGACGTGCTTTCTAACCACCAACTTACCAGTTTCAACATCGCGAAAGCCGGCCGGGGATGCTCGAGCAGATTCTTGCCCGGCAGGGTTGGCGCTTTCTGAGGAGGGCAGATGATCAAGCCGGCCCGCGAACCGCGGACGCTGTCCAAAAGCCTTTCCTGCTCCCAGTATACAGCGTCACCGGAGCTGGCTTCAGCGGGCTCGGCAACGCCGGTTATCCGCAGGCTTTCATCGCCCCTGAATTCACCTCCGCAGATCGCCTGGATCTCCGCTCCGGACAGAGCGGAACCGAAATTCCTCATGGTTTGAAATCGGGGAAATCTTCTTTCTTGTCTTCTTCAGTTTTGAAAGTATCTTCGGGCTTGATCTCGTTTTCGAGGACCCCTTCCCCGGCGGGCGGCAGGGTGTCTTTGTTGAGTTCCAAAAGGATCTGTTCGGTGAGGTCAAGCGCGGGCAGGGCATAGAGGACCGTACCCATGCTCACATCGAAGATCATGGTGTATTTCTCATCTTCAGCGGTTTTCACGATCATGTCGTGGATTTTGAGCGTGAGGGGGTCGATCAGCTCGCGGTAGCGTTGTTCCGCTTTGCCGCCTTCGCCAAAGTACTCTTCCAGCATGCGTCCGGCCTCCACCTTTTTGGCGTCGATCTTGGCCTGGGCGTCGCGTTTGGCGGCTTCGGTCTTGGTGAGCTTGTCGATCTCGAAGTTGCGCTCCATGCGCTTGATCTCCTCGTCCAAGGTCTTGATCTGGTTGCTCCAGTTTTGTTTGTCCAAGTTGAACAGGCGCGAAATCTCTGCTGCTTCGTTGCTTTCCAGCAGCAGCCGGTCTGTGTTCACATAGCCGAGTTTGACTTCGGCAAAGCCGAGTGAGATCATTCCCAGGCTGATGATCAACAATATCAGTGTTTTTTTCATTTGTTCTCCAAAATTGAGCTGATTGTGCGTTTAGTCCTTGATGGGGAAGGCCACATCGAGGATCTTGACAGCACGAACGTCATCCACCCTGCGCACCGGCGTGGTGAGCGGGGCTTCATGTAATAATTCCGGATTTTCGCGGCATTCCTGCGCGATTTCTATCATCGCGGCGGCAAAAGCGTCCAGGGAATCCTTGCTTTCAGTCTCTGTCGGCTCGATCATCATGGCTTCGGGAACGATCAGGGGGAAATAAACCGTGGGGGCGTGGAAACCTTTGTCCAAGAGCCTTTTGGCGATTTCCAGGGTGCTCACGCCGTGTTCTTTCTTTTGCCACAGTGAATCGGCCACAAACTCGTGCATGCAGAATTCTGGGTGTTGAATATGATAATGGTCCTTAAGCAGGGCCATCAGATAGTTGGCGTTGATCAGGGCGTTTTCCGAGATCCTGCACAAACCTTCGGCACCCAACATCTTGATATAAATGTACGCGCGCAGGAGCACGGCGAAATTGCCGTAAAAAGTGTGCACCTTGCCGATGGAGGTATCCGCGTGGCCGTAATCGAAGAAGTATCCGTCGTCGTTGTGGCCGATGGTGGGCACAGGCAGATAGGGCGCGAGTTTTTTCCCCACACCCACAGGCCCGCTGCCAGGCCCGCCTCCGCCGTGGGGCGTGGCGAAAGTCTTGTGCAGATTGAAGTGCATCACATCGAAGCCGATCCTGCCAGGCTGCACTATTCCCAAGAGAGCGTTCAGGTTTGCGCCGTCCATATAGATCAAGCCATCCACAGAATGGATGATGTCCGCGATTTCTTTGATCTGGTCTTCGAACAGGCCCAGAGTGTTGGGATTAGTGAGCATGAAGCCGGCAATGCTTTCATCCACGATGCTTTTCAAATGTTCCAGGTCGCAGCGTCCGCGCGCGTCGGACTTCAGTTCCACCACGTCGTAGCCCACCAGCGAGCAGGTGGCGGGATTGGTGCCGTGAGCTGAATCCGGGATGATGATCCTGGTCTTGTGGTGATTGCCCCTGGCCTTGTGATAGGCGGCAATGATCTTGATGCCGGTGAATTCGCCCTGGGCCCCGGCCACAGGTTGCAACGTCACTTTGTGCATTCCGGAGATCTCGGCCAGGTCTTGCTGCAGTTCGTAAAGGATTTCCAGCGAGCCTTGTAGAGTCGATTCCGGCTGATAGGGATGGATGTTGTTGAAACAGGAATGCCGCACCAGGGCTTCGTGGGCTTTGGGATTGTATTTCATGGTGCAGCTGCCCAGGGGGTAAAGCCCTTTCTCGATGAAGTGGTTCTTGTGCGAAAGCTCAATATAATGGCGCATCACGTCCATCTCACTAAGTTCTGGCAATCTGGGAGCTTCCGCTCTCAGATGCTCGGAAGCTATCAATTCCTTCACTTCAGTATGCAATTCCCGCCTGGGGAGGGTGACTCCCCTGCGGCCGGAGGTGCTTTTCTCAAAGATGGTCTTACTCATAATGCATCTCCCGCAGCGTTTCCACATAGTCATCGATCTCAGCCACGGTCTTTTTCTCCGTTACGGCTATCAGCAGGCCGTGATCGTTCTGTCCGAATCTGCCCAGGTCCACCCCGGCGTAGATGCCGTGATCGAGCATGTCGCTGATCACCTGCTCTGCCGGGACCTGGCAGTTGACCGCGAATTCCTTGAAGAAAGGTGTATCCGGCCAGGCCAGTGAAAATCCTAGCACGGTGGCGATCTGCTCCGCCATATAATGGGCCAACTGGGTGGATTGAATGGCGACTTCAGCCAGTCCGGACCGACCCATGAGGCTCAGATAAACTGTTGCCGCCAAAGTGCACAGTGACTGATTGGAGCAGATGTTGGAGGTTGCCTTGGCGCGGCGGATGTGCTGTTCACGGGCTTGCAGGGTGAGGGCGTAAGCTCTTTTGCCTTCAACATCCAGGGTTCCGCCAACGATCCTGCCTGGCATGGCGCGAGCCATATCCAAGCGGGTGGCGAAGAAACCGAACAGCGGTCCGCCCATATACATGCTGTTTCCCAGAGCCTGGCCTTCCCCGACAACGATATCCGCGTTGTAGGAACCCGGCGCGTTCAGGATCGCCAGGGAAATCGGGTCAACGGCGACGATCAGCAGGGCCTTGGGGTATTTGTGCACCAGTTGTTCAAGTTGCTGCGCTGGTTCGATGTTGCCCCAGAAATTGGGGGTCTGTATCACCACGCAACCTACTGTGTCATCCATTTTGGCTGTCAGGTTATCAAGGTCCGTAACGCCGTTCGTGGCCTCACAAGTGATCAATTCCACCCCGATCCCTTCCGTGTATGCCTTGATCACTTTCACGTATTCCGGATGCAGCCCGGCGGGCAGGATCGCTTTGGCAAGATGGTTCTTGCGCACCGCCATCAATATGGCTTCCGCGATCGCTGAGGCGCCGTCGTACATCGAGGCATTGGCAATTTCCATCCCTGTGAGTTCGCAGATCATTGTCTGGTATTCATAAATGAACTGCAAGGTACCCTGACTCACCTCTGCCTGATAAGGGGTGTAAGCGGTGAAGAATTCCGGCCGTGACACGATGGTGTCCACCGCGGCAGGGATAAAATGGTCGTAAACCCCGGCTCCCAGGAAGGAACTCGCTTTTTGCGTGCAGACGTTTCCGCAGGTGCGTTCCTGGATCCTTCGGGACATCTCCAGTTCCGAAAGTGGCGGGTCCATCGCCAGCGGTTCTTTCAGGCGGATCGCCTCCGGGATTGCGGCGATCAGTTCTTCGAAAGAAGCGACGCCGATCCGTTCGAGCATGGCGCGTCGTTCCGCGTCCGTGTTGGAAATATAGGGCATTATCTCTCCATCTGGATCTGAAATTATGATTTTTTCTATTTTTTTGGATGGGCGGATTGTGTCAATTGCAAAATTGCGGTCCCTGAACCTGGAAGCCTTCCATACCTTGCGAATCGGGGATTAATCCTGCTGACATGCCCTCCATATAAAAAGGCGGGAAGCTGGTTCCCGCCTTCAATGAGTCAGTCTGCTAAACCGTGTGCCGGTTGTTTATACCATCTTGATCGCCTGTTTGGGGCATTTACTTACGCAGATCTCGCAGCCGACGCATTTGTCCCTGTGGATCACATGCACTTGTTTCACCTCTCCGCTGATCGCCTCCACGGGACAGCTTCTGGCACAGATGGTGCAGCCGATGCAGAGTTCGTCAACGATCTGGGCTTTCTTCCGGGTGCCGCACAACAGGTCCTCTATGGCGCCTGTGGGGCAGGCAGTGGCGCAGATGCCGCAGTTGATGCATTTGCTGTAATCGATGCGGGCGATATTGTTCTCGATGGTGATGGCCTGCACAGGGCATTTGCGCGAGCAGATACCGCAGCCGATGCAGGGTTTTTCGCTGCCGCAGGATTGTTTGGCCGCGGGACCCTTGTCTTGGGAAGAGCATTTAATGTAAACCGTGTTTTTAACCGGCACGAGATCGATCAGTTTGCGGGGACATGCTTTCACGCAGGCTCCGCAGGCGGTGCATTTCTCCGGGTCGATCACGCGCATCCCACATGCGTCGATGCTGATGGCGTCGAACTTACAGGCACGCAGGCAATCGTTGTAGCCAACGCAGCCCCAGGAACATTGATTGGGGCCGCCGGCGATGTTGATGGCGGAAAGGCAGTTCTCGACTCCAGCGTAGGCGTATTTCCAGTTCGTGTTTTCTGTGCCTCCGGAACTGCAGTGGATCACAGCCACTTTTTTTTGCACTGCTCCCGCCTCCGTGCCCATGATGTTGGCGATGGCCGCAGCCGCGGCAGTCCCTCCGGGCGCGCACAGATTCACCTCCGCGCCTTCATGGACAATGGCTTCCGCGTATCCGGCGCAGCCAGCTTTGCTGCAGGACCCGCAATTGGCGCCGGGCAGCACGGATAGGATCTGTTCCACGCGGGGATCGATCTTGACAGAGAAGACCTTGGCGGCGAAGGCCAGGATGAGCCCAAAGATCAGGCCCATGGCGCCGAGAATGATCACCGGTGTGCCGATCTGGGATGCCAGCGAAGCGGTAAGCGGAATAATGAGAATAAGTTGCATCAAGCCTTCCTCCTCAGATCTTGAGGCCCATGAAGCCGTAGAAAGCCAGGGCCATGATCCCGGCCAAAATCAGTCCGCTGGCAAAACCGTGCATACTTTTTGGCATGTCCACCAAAGCAAGCCTTTCGCGAATGCCGGCCATGGCGAGCAGCACGAAGGTGAAGCCAACCCCGGAGAGGAATCCATTCAAGGTGGCAAACAGGAAATTGTAGGTTGAGCCATCGGCCAGGGGGGTGATATTGAGGATCGCGACGCCCAGAACGGCGCAGTTGGTTGTGATCAGGGGCAGATAGACGCCCAGGGATTTGTAGAGGGCGGGGGCGTTTTTCTGGATTACCATTTCCACAAACTGCACCAGGGCGGCGATGGTGAGGATGAAGGCCAGGGTTCTCAAGTATTCAAGATTGTAGGCCACCAGAAGATATCTGTCGATCAGGAAGGTGATCGCCGAGGTCATGGTCATCACAAAGATCACCGCCATGCCCATGCCAAAGGCGGAATCCATCTTTTTGGACACACCCAGATAGGGGCAGAGGCCCAGGAAACGCGAAAGGACAAAGTTCTGGATGAAGATGGCGCTCACCGCCATCACGAAAAGCTGTCCCAGAAAATTCATTGTATCCTCCCCTTCAGCATATTGATCGTGGCCATAAGCAAGCCCAGAGTGATAAAGGCTCCGGGAGCCAGGATGGCGATCAGCATGGGATTATAGGAATGGGGCATCACCCGCATGCCAGCCCAAGTGCCGTTACCCAGGATCTCCCTGAAAGTGGCCACAACTGTGAGCGCGAGGGTGAAACCCAGCCCCATGCCGATGCCGTCGGCCAGGGAATTCATAACGTTGTTTTTATTGGCAAAGGCTTCGGCGCGTCCCAGGATGATGCAGTTGACCACTATCAGCGGGATGAAGAGCCCCAGTGATTTGTGCAGGGCTGGCACATAGGCAGCCATCACCATATCCACGACGCTCACGAAGGCGGCGATCACAACCACGTACACAGGGATGCGGATCTTGTCCGGGGTGATGTTCTTGATCAAGGAGATCAGGATGTTCGAGCAGACGAGCACAAAGGTGGCAGCGGCCCCCATGCCGAGGGCGTTGTTTACTGAAGTGGATGTGGCCAGGGTGGGGCACATACCCAGCACGATCACGAAAGTCGGGTTTTCCGTGATGATCCCTTTGGCAAGTTCTTTCATGAAACTCATGGGTTCACCTCCGCCTGGGCCGGCCTGGACTCCACGTCCTTTTTGATCACGTCGATCAGTTCCCTGAGCGAGTTTGTGACCGCCCTGGTGGTGATGGTGGCTCCAGTCATGGAGGCAATCTTACCACCGTCTTTATCCACCTTTAGTTCAGCGGGGGTTTTATCCCTGAATTTGACGGCGAATTCCGGCTTTACGCAGTTGGCTCCCAGGCCCGGGGTTTCAGCTTGCTCGATCACCTGGATGTCGAGCAGCTTAAAATCAGGGCTAGCGGCGGCCATGGTCTTCACGGTGCTTGAATAGCCTGCCCTGGCAGCTGTGAAGGTGTAGCCTTTCAGTTCCTTGGTCTTTTCATCCGTGGCCACGTAGTAAACAATCGAATCCGCGTCTGGGATGCTGATCGTGCGGGATTCAAAGGCGGCGCCGGGGATAAGTTTGTTCCTGGCTTCCTCCGCTTCCTTTATCTTCAGAGCGTCGATCTTGGGTTTGGTGATGGAATTCACGTAGGCCAGCAGCGCTGTGGCGATGATGCAAAAAACCAACAGGATGAGGCCAAGTTTGAGGAAGAATTTCATTTCTTCAACCTCCCGAAGGCTTTGGGCCGGGTGAGCATGTCGACGAGAGGGGTCATCACATTCATAAAGAGAATGGCATAAGACACCCCTTCAGGATATCCTCCCACCAGGCGGATGATGACTGTAAGGACGCCGCATCCGATGGCATATATTATGCGCCCGTTTTTGGTGATCGGACTGGTGGTGTAGTCCGTGGCCATGAAAAAGGCGCCCAGCATCAGTCCACCGGCAAAGAGATGGAACACGGGAATGGTCAGCGAATAGCCGGTGCCCTGGATCCCTCCGAAGAGGAAGGTGAGCACAAAAACAGTCAATAAATAGAAGAAGGGTATGCGCCATTCGATGATTCTGCGCCAGAGGAGATAGACAGCTCCCAGCAGCAGGGCGAACACGGAAACCTCGCCGATGCAGCCTCCGATGTTGCCCCAAAACAGATTTTTGAGGGTGCCGAGGTCGATCATGCCGTTGAAGATCTTGTTGCCCAGGTCCAGGCTGACTTCCTTGGTGGCTGCCAGGGTGTTCACGAATGAGCTGTCTCGCAGGGTGTGGGCAACGTTCAGGGGTGTGGCGCCGGTTACCAGTTCATAGGCTTTGGCGGAAACTCCCTGCAGGTTGGGGTCAATGATCCGGGGATCGATCCCGCTCATGAAGGAGGTGGTTCTTGGCAGCTTCCAGGATTGGATCCCCGTCATCAGCGAAGGCCAGGATGCCAAAAGAAAGGCGCGTCCCAGCAGGGCAGGGTTTACGGGATTGTTGCCCAGCCCGCCAAAAACCTGTTTGCCGATGGCGATCGCGAAAACAGAACCCACCACCGGCAACCACCAAGGCGAAGAAGCTGAGATATTGAAGGTCAGCAGCATGCCCGTGAGCACTGCAGAGCCGTCGGAAACCCGGATGGGAACTTTACGCAGCCACTGTATCAAAGCTTCGGTGCCCACGGCGGCGAGCACGCCCAACAGCGTTAGCCAGAGCGAGCGCCAGCCCCAGTACCAAACCGCGAAACCCAAAGCCGGCAGCAAAGCCAGCACCACGTTCCACATCACGTTGGGGATGCTGGTGCGGTCATGCAAATGCGGCGCGGGGGAAACTGAATATCTTTCTTTCATCATCCAACCTCTATTTCTTGCCGCGCAGGGTTTCGGCATGGCGGATCTTGCCGGTGTCGATCCACTGGACAAGACGGATATGCGCGGGGCAGACGTAGGCGCAGCTTCCGCATTTCATGCAGTCTTCCAGCCCGGCCTTGAGCGCGATCTCCATTTCTCCTGCCTTCACAGCCTGGGCAATCGAACTTGGCAGCAGATTCATAGGGCAAACATCCACGCAGCGGGCGCAGCGCAGGCAATTTCGCTCCTCCAGGGTCAAGGCTTCTTTTTCGCCCATCAGCACCAACCCGGAGCTTCCTTTGCCGAGCGGGGCGTCCAGAGACGGCAGGGCAAATCCCATCATAGGCCCGCCGGAAATGATCTTGCCGATCCCGGCGGTGGTGCCGCCACAATAGTCCAGAAGCTCGGAAAAGGGCGTGCCGATGCGGGCTTTGAGGTTTTTGGGCTGGGCTACGATGCTTCCGGTGACTGAAATCACCCTGTCCACAAGCGGTTTCCTGAAACGCACAGCTTCGTAAATGGCATAGGCGGTGGCCACGTTTTGCACCACCACGCCCACAGCCATGGGAAGTCCGCCGGCGGGCACTTTTCTGCGCGTTGCGGCATAGATAAGCTGTTTTTCGGCTCCCTGCGGATATTGCAGCTTGAGGGGAACCACGCTGAAACCGCTTTCGGAGGCCAGGATCTTTTTCATCGCGGCGATGTCGTCCGGCTTGTTGGCTTCGATGCCGATCAGGCCTTGTTTGGCGTTCAGGATCTTCATCAAAATCTTCAGACCGCTCACCACTTCCTGGGTCTTTTCCAGCATCAGGCGATCGTCAGCGGTCAGATATGGTTCGCACTCCACCCCGTTGAGGATCACCGTGTCGATGGGTTTGTCCGCCGGGGGCGATAGTTTCACAAAGGTTGGAAATCCCGCTCCGCCCATGCCGCAGATGCCGGCTTCGCCGATGCGGTTCTTCATTTCCTCGGCTGAGAGAGCCATGAAGTCCTGATCATCGCTCAGTTCGATCCAGTCGTCCGAGCCGTCTCCGCTGATCTCGATGGCCAGGGATGAGGCTCCTGCGGGATGCGGAAAAATGTCGATTTTGGTAACTTTACCGCTGATCGAGGCGTGCTGGGGAATGGAGACGAATCCTCCGCCTTCGGCGATCTTCTGCCCGGTCCTGACCTCGTCGCCCACTTTCACGATTGGAACAGAAGGCGCGCCGATATGCTGGGACATGGATATCACCACCCGCTTGGGCAAAGGCATCTGCTCGATCGGGGCGGAGGCGGAAAAATGCTTGTGATCGTGGGGATGAACTCCCCCGGGAAAGGTTTTTAACCTCATTGACGCTCCCATTATAGCTCTGCACGAGCCGGAACATTTTTGCGTTCCACAAATTGCGCACGAGTTTTTTAGGCAAGGTTTTTTTTCTTTGGCTCCGTTCGGGGTATAGGATACCCACTTGGCAAAAGTCTCCATTGGGCCCGCGCCGGCGCGAAGTTAGCAAACAAGAATGTACGCGCGCGAGGTCAGGAAGATTCTTACACATCGCAGGATAATAAAGCCATGTATCCGGCAGACGATCTTCCTGCCCGGCCCAGACGATCAATACGGAATAAATACGGAATCAATACGGATGAAATCCGTATTGATTCCGTATTTATTCCGTATTGATCGCTGGAGATTCACGGATTCGACACACAAAGATCTTTTGAGGGGAATTGTATTTCTGCCACGCTTAATGCCGAGGGATCCAACCTGATGATCCGCAGGGTTGCATATAAACAGCGCGATTCGCTGTCCCACAGAGGCTTGGCCAGGCCTCCAAATATTCCTTTGACAAAAACCCGCCAGGTTCAAATCTATGCTTTCAGAGCAAAGGGAGAGACCGAGATGTCATTTGTGCACTTGCATAACCACACACAGTACAGCTTGTTGGACGGCGCCTGCCGGGTGGACCGGATGGTGGCTTTGGCCAAGGAATACGGTATGCCGGCAGTGGCGATCACCGACCACGGCAATCTGTACGGGGTGATCGATTTTTACAAACAAGCCCGCAAAGCCGGCCTCAAACCCATCATCGGCACCGAGGCTTACATCATCAACGGCGAGCTGGACAGTGAACACAACAAGAGCGACACGCGCTACCACCTCGTTTTACTGGCCCAAAATTTCACCGGCTACAAGAACCTGATGATGCTGTCCTCCCTTTCTTTTATCGACGGATTCTACTATAAACCCAGGATCAGCAAATCCCTGCTGGAAAAACACAGCGAAGGTTTGATCTGCCTCAGCGCTTGCGTGAAAGGCGAAATAGCTTCGCTGCTGGCGAACGGCCGCGAAGAGGAGGCCCGGGAAGCTGTGTGCTGGTATCAGCGGGTGTTCGGAGACCGCTACTTCATAGAGATCCAGAACCACGGATTGGATATCGAGCGCGACGTGATGCCGGCTCTGATCAAACTGGCCAAGGAAATGGGCCAGCAGCTGGTGCTCACCAACGACTGCCACTATTTGCGCAAGGAAGACCACGAAGCCCACGACATCCTGCTCTGCATCCAAACCGGCAAAACTCTCAACGATCCCGGCCGGATGAAGTACAACACAGACCAGCTTTATTTCAAGGATCCAGACGAAATGCGCAGCCTGTTTCCCGAGGCGGCCCAAGCTTACGCGAACACGCTGAAGATCGCTGATATGATCGATCTGGAACTGAGATACGACGAGTTTCTACTGCCCGAGATCGAGACACCGCCTGAGTTTGAGGACATGGGCTGCTATCTGCGCGCGCTCTGCGAAGAGGCTGCCAGGCAAAAATATCCCGAGATGCGGGATGAGGTCAGGGCCCGCATCGATTTTGAACTGGACGTGATCCACCGTATGGGTTTTGACGGTTATTACCTGGTGGTGAAGGACCTGATCGACAACGCCCGCAAACAGGGGGTGCCGGTGGGACCGGGCCGCGGTTCCGGAGCCGGCAGCATAGTGGCCTACCTGCTCAACATCACCCAGATCGATCCGATCCGCTACGGACTGCTGTTCGAGCGTTTCCTCAATCCGGACCGTATCAGCATGCCGGATTTTGACATCGATTTCTGCGCCCAAAAACGCGGCCGCGTGATTGACTACATTGTCCAAAAATACGGCCGGGAGAGCGTTACGCAGATCATCACCTTCAGCACCTTGGGCGCCAAATCGGTGATCAAGGATGTGGCCAGAGTGCTGATGGTGCCCGCTTCTGAAGCTAACAACATCACCAAGACCATCCCCTTTAACAAAAACCTGGAAGAAGCTTACAAGGATTCGCCGGATTTCCGGCACCTGATCGACAATAACGAACTCTATCAGAGTATCTACAAACACAGCATCGTGCTGGAAGGGCTGATCCGCCAAACCGGCATCCACGCGGCCGGACTGGTGATCGCGCCCGGCGACCTGAAAGAATACATCCCCCTCACCCGCAGCACCCAGAAGGAAGCTGAAACAAACATTCTGGTGCAATATGAAGGCCGCTGGCTGGACGAGTTGAAGTTCCTTAAAATGGACATTCTGGGGCTGAAGACCCTTACCCTGATCCAGAAAACGGTGGACCTGGTGAGAGAAGCGCACGGCACGGAACTGGATATCGACAATCTGGACCTGACCGATAAAAAAGTCTTCCAGTTGCTAAGCAAGGGGGATACGGACGGGGTTTTCCAGTTTGAAAGCGATGGCATGCGCAAATATCTGATGGACCTGAAGCCAAACATGTTTGAGGACCTGATCGCGATGGTGGCGCTGTACCGCCCGGGGCCTATGAAGTTCATCGACAACTACATCGCCCGCAAACACAAGCGGGAAAAGGTGGCTTACGACCATCCCGTGATGGAAAAGACCCTGAAAGAAACCTATGGGGTGACGGTCTATCAGGAACAGGTGATGCGGATCTCCATCGAGATGGCAAAATTCACGCGGGGCCAGGCTGACACTCTGCGCAAGGCCATGAGCAAAAAGAGCCTGGACATGCTGATGCAGTTCAAGGAACTGTTCACCAACGGGGCCCTGGAAAACGGGGTGCAGGATCGCGTGGCGGACAAAATCTGGAACGACTGGCTTGATTTCGCGCAATATGCCTTCAACAAGAGCCACGCCACCTGCTACGCGCTGGTGGCCTACCGCACGGCCTGGCTGAAAGCCCATTATCCGGTGGAATTCATGGCGGCGCTGCTTTCGCTGGAGGATGATGCGGCCAAGATCCCGATCAAGATCGAGGTCTGCAAGGCTATGGGCATCAAGATCCTGCCTCCCAATATCAATCGCAGCGACAAGGAATTCAGCGTGCGCGGAAAGGAAGTGATGTTCGGCCTGAAAGCCATCAAGAATCTTGGCGAGGCCGCCATCGCCGCGGTCGTGGAGGAACGGCAGAAAGCCGGACCGTACACCAGCATCTTCAATTTCTGCAGCCGTCTGGACAGCAACGCGGTGAACAAAACCGTGCTGGAAAGCCTGATCGCCAGCGGAGCGATGGATGAGCTGGAAGGCAGCCGGGCGCAAAAATGGGCCGTGATCGAACAGGCGCTTACCTTCAACGCCGGCGCCCAAAAAGACAAGAAAATAGGCCAAACCTCACTGTTTGACATCATCGCCTCCGATGGTTCGACTGAAGAATATTATCCGCCCCTGCCGGTGGAGGATCCCTGGAACTACGCCTATCAATTGGAAAGGGAAAAAGAGGTGCTGGGATTCTATATGGGAGGGCATCCGCTTTACGAATACCGCAGCCTGGTGAAGCACCTCACCAACGCCAACTCGCAAAACATCAAGAGCCATAACGGCAAAGAGCTGGTGCTGGCCGGCATAGTTTCCGGGATTTCCCGCAAGCGTGACAACAAAGGCAATCCCTATGCCTTGGTGGAATTCGAGGACCTCAGCGGACGCTTTGAGGTGGCGCTGTTCAACCAGGATTACGAGAAGCATTTTGCCAAGCTGGCCACGGGGAGCATCTTCTTTGTCTTTGGGGCCAGATCCGGTTACAACGGCGCTGAGGACAGCATGCCCCGGGTCAGCCCCAGCAATCTGGTCCCGCTGGATGATCTGCCCCTGTATCTGCGGGGTGAGATCCGCCTCAATATCACCTTGCCCCGCATATCAAAAGAGTTTGTGGATGAATATGCCTCCCACACGGATAAAGCGGGAGGCGGTTTTGTGCTCAGGACCAGCGTTACCACCGATGACGGGGACAGTTTTCAGCTGGAGGCGCAACGGAAGATGTTTCCCGGCAACGCCTTTCTGCAATGGCTGGAAGAACAGCAGTTCAATTTCACGCTGAGGTTCAGCTACGATGAGAAAAGCATATAAGATCCTGCTGATCTTCCTGGCCCTGGCCTCTGTTTTGCCAGCCCAGGAGATGATCTTTGAGCACTATCGGGAGGGGGTGGATTTCTGGGTGATGATCCCCTACAACACGCTGGTGTTCAAAAAAGGCGTGACGGAATCCAAATACCAACTGGTGATGGAGCTTAAAAACACCAGGACCAAAAAGACGCTGAGCTTCGACGAGAGCTTTGTGGTGCCCAATCGTGACTGGCTGCAGAATACCGCACTGCCAGTGCATTTCAGCTCCGATATCGGTCCGGGCAGCTATCAGGCCTTGCTGCGCCTGCGTAATCTGAGCGGGGGAGACAAGATCGATCTGAAACGTAACTTTGTGGTGGGGGAGAATTATACCGAGATCGGCCAACCCTATTTTATACTCCGCAAAGAGGGCGTCACCTTCCAGCCCGGATCTTTGCGGCAACTGCCTCGCCCCGTGGAACAATGCCAGATCCGGCAAAAATTCAGTCTGGTGGCCGACAGCGTTCACATCACCGGGATCACAGACCAGATCAAATTCGCGTCCCCGCAGGGTGAGTATGACGCGGACCTGACCGATCTGGCAAACGCCGGCGCATTGGACAGCCTGCGAGTCAGTATCTTTGAAGGAAACATCCGCTACGACATGGACCCCTTTCTCTACAGCCAGTGGTTTGCCTACAACTCACGCTACGATTATCAGGACCAGATCCAGCAGCTGCGCTACATTGCCAGTCAGAATGAATGGAAAAGCCTGCGGGCGATTCCGGAGGACATGTATCCCGAAGTGATAGAGAAATTCTGGCAGGTTCACGATCCCAGCCCGGGAACCTTGCGCAATGAGGCCCGTGAGGCTTTCTACCAGAGGGTTATCACTGCAGATGAACGCTTCACGATCCACAAAAGATTGAAGGGTTGGAAATCCGACCGGGGTAGAATATACATTAAATATGGCGAACCGGATGAAACTCACAGTGAAGTGCATCCGCTGGACCTGTACCCCTATATTGTCTGGACCTATTACAGCCAGAAACTGGAGTTCACGTTCACCGACACCGGCGGTTTCGGCCAATATAAACTGGAGAACAAGGATGAAGAGTATTAAAGCGATGGCGCTTTGCCTGATCATTTCGGCCCTGGGGTCTTTGTCCGCGGCTGAGACCTTTACCATGCACGTGGCCCCGCAACGTTTTTTGGGAACCGACAAAAGCACCATCCTCCATATCGATTACCAGATACCATACAGCAATCTCTGGTTCCTGGCCCAGAGAGGCGGGTATTTTGCCGAGGTGGACCTGAATGTGGAAGTCGTGGAAGGCGACAGCGTGGTTTTTGAACAATCGGTGCGGGACAATATCGGCATCTCCAATAAAAACGACTCCCGCTCCAATAAATTCTATCTCAACCGCTTGAGCTTCAGCCTGAATGGCAAGCCTTACCTCTTCCGCATCAATGCCAAAGACCTGAATTCACGCAAGACCGCCAGTTGGTTTTTCCAGACAGAACCCCTGGGTGGCCAGGACCTGCTAAGCGACCTTGAATTATGCAGTTTTGTGCGACCGGACAGCAGCAGCTACCTGGGCAAGTTCCACCGTAATAACATCCTGTATCAGCCCCAACCTTCCCTGATCTTTGATAAAACCGAGAGTGAAGACCTCTCCATCTATTTTGAAACCTATCCTCCGGCAGATCTGATCGGCCAACCTGGAATGCTGGTGATGACGGTGGAAAAGGACAGCGTGATTGTGTTTGACAGATTTCTGGATTATACACCAAATTTACCCAGCGAAGGCCTCTCGCTGCGGATTCCCTTGGAAAAGCTTGATCCCGGCAAATACACTGGGGCGGTGGAACTCCAACTGGGGGAACTGAGCCAGGAACGGGAGTTCATCTTCTTCGTAACTGAGCCGAAGCAAGACCAGTTCTTTGTTTTCGCAAATCCCGAAGACGATTTCAAGCTGCTGAAATATTTCTCGGGAGCCACTTCCACCAACACTTGGAAGGATTACGACGAAGCAACCAAACGCAGATTCATCTCCCAGAGCTGGAAATCCATTGCCCAAACGGGGAAGATCGACACTCAGTCTTTGCTGGACCAAATCAGGGAAAGAGTCGACTATTCCAATCAATACTTCAGTCATTTCGAACAAGGTTGGACTTCAGACATGGGTCGCATCCACATCCGCCAGGGCAAACCGGATGAGATCGAAAAAGGCACTTCCTCCGACGAAGCCCGCTTCGTCCGCAAGGATTACCAGATCTGGAAATACCAGGGTAGAAACAAAGCCGTGTATCTGTTTCTGGATATCCAGATGAATGGGAACTACCGCCTGATTTACGTGGAGGGCGATCAGCAGGAAAGCTCGAACCCGGATTACCTCTATTATCTGGGTGACGATTTTGATACGAGCAAACTCTATAACTGATCCCACCACAGAGGATTGCAAGCATGGGCATGGAAGCCGGGTGTTCTTGACTGCCGCTGTAATTATATGTTAAACGGTTTGTTACGGTAAGCCGCAGAAGAATTCAGCGCTGCGAGGCGTAATATTTGCCAGAGTAATTCGGCAATGATCATACAATCCAAGAAAAAAAATTTACAATTCCGGCAGAAACGCATCTTCAAGGTGTTCAATCTGATAGCTGTCGGTGTTGCTGAAATACAACAAAACTATGATGTCGAAGCGAATTCTTGTCTTGACACAATCCGGCTCTTGAATAATATATCTTTGAGCAGTGAGTGATATACGTTTCCGCTTCGTGTGTGAAACGTTCATCAAAGCTTGCCTGATAGAGTGTTTGGAGCGTGTCTTGACCTCAACGAAGACCAGCACATCTTCGTGAGTGGCGATGATATCGATCTCGCCTGTCTTGGCCCGATAATTCCTGCGCAGAATTGTGTAACCCTTTTTTTCCAGGAATTTGGCGGCCAGGTCCTCTCCAACATGGAAAATTTCTTTTGCTTTTTGTGATTGCATTAAGCAAAAAAAAGCTTGACGGAAAATCTGTCAATCATATTTATGACCCGAGACTAAGAAAAACACCGAAAGGTGGAGGGAAGTATGAGAAAAGTTATATTGAGCGTAATTGTTCTGGCAGCCATGATCGGCATCATTGAAGCTGCGCCGTTCCAGACGATGGGATTGCTGCGCACGCCAGACGCGTATGTTATTCCTCACAAAGCGGCGCATGTGGTTCTGGCCGGCTATTACAGGCATGTGGAAAAACCTGGTTATGTTGATCCCGATAAGAATGGGGTCAACCTATACGGGATGCTGGGCGTGGGTTTGTTCGACCGGATCCAGCTCGACTTCTTTGGTGGAGACTATGTTTATTTCTTTAATGCCAAGGTGAAAGTATTCGAGGAGACGCCCAAGATCCCCCAGATCGCCATCGGCATGGACAATATTCTGTCTCCCATCAATCGACGCCGGGCCCAGGATTATAGACCCTATTGGGATCCTGAGATAGGAGATAACGGCGCGCCATCTGCTGAATACGATCCACATGACCTCGGCTGGATAGATCATCCGGACAAAACAGATTACGAGTACTACTCCCCTTACTTTGTCGCTTCCAAACAGGTGGTTTTGGGTGGAGTGGACTGGATGTTCAATCTGGGGATCGGAGCCAACCGGTACACCGGTCAGGTGCCTCGTTCACGTTGGTTTAGCGGAGCCTTTGCCTCGATCGAGGTTTCACCTTGGGACAATTTTGCCGTTCAGGGTGAATATGACGGCAAGGACTTCAATGCCGGCCTGAAGTACACGATCAAGAATTTCAGCGTCCGCTTGGGAGCTGAAGCAGTGGAAGATCTGGCCAAGGGCTCTGAAGGCAATGGTTACGAAAACAATCTTCGCATAGCCTTGGGTCTTTCCTATATGTTCGACAGATTCTCCGAAAAGGGAGCCACCACCCGTCCTGATCTGAGTCTGTATGCCTCCGCCAAAGATCTGGAGCCTCAGATAGGGGCTGACGATGAAGTGATTGTGGCCACCGATCAACCTGGAGAAGTGGCGATCGTTACCCCAGGCTCAAAGCTTCCCGTGCCGGGCATAGTGGAAGCGAGCGCATACAAAGAGCTTTCTCCCGAGGTTAAGGACCTGTTGGCTGAATTGAGGCTTCTCCGTGAAGAGCGGCAAAAGGCGCAAAAAGCGCTGGAAGACCTTCGCATATGGCTACAGGAGCTTAAGGAAGCAAACGAATAATGTTTCACGCCTGTCTCTAATAGGCATATATCCGGGTTAATACGTACATATTTCCCTTGGTCAAGGTTGAGATTCAGGATGCGACCCCCCGGCTGCATCCTGAATCCTGCTTATAACAGGTAGGATGTAAACACTGGACGATAAGTGAGCGGGGTTATGAAAAAACTCATCAAACTGTATCTCTTGCTGATGCTGATTGTGGCTCCTTTTGCGCTGGCGCATGCACAGGACGCCAACCTAACAGGAAACCCCAGGGTTGGGGTATACTCTGACCCAAAAGTAATGGCAGCAGTAGATTTTCTAAAAGACAGGCTTCCCCAACTGATTGTGGAAAACAAGGCGCAGGCAGTTGAAGAATATCTCATCCATTATGAGAGCTTGAGCAAACTGGACGAAGCTGATTTACTCTATCTGGTCGGCCATTTCTATTCGGTGGTGGACGACCCGAAGTCGGCGATCCCCTATTTTGATGTCCTGATCAATGATCCCAAGTTGGGGGACGATGCCAGGATGATGCTGAATCTGCTCCTGTACTACAGGGCGGTGGATTATATCCAGAAGCAGGACAAACAAACGGCGGCGCCTTTCCTTGAAGACGTTCTTAACCGCTTCTCGACCGGAAAATACTATCCCACCTATATGTTTCTCTGGGCAGACCTGCTGGCGGAGGACGCCGAAGAGTCCAAGGTTCAAGGCTACATAGATGCATATGAGAAAAACAAAAACTGGATCACAGACAGCTTTGTCCGGCGCAGGAACAACATCATCAGCCGCTTGGAACAGCTTGACCTGAAATCATTCTACGCAGATCCCACCCTTGCCAAGGCCGAGGTCCTAAAAGAGAAGGTCTCAGTAATCCAGAAAGACCTTCAGGACTTGTACAACGAGTTTAAAGCCATCCCTGGCTTGCAGTTTACTGAGGCCTTGGACAGGATTGCCACAGAAGAGATGAGGCTCCTGGACAATCTAAAGGAATACATTCAACCGTTTAAGTCTCTGCCCCCAATAGATTTGGACCTGATGGCATCTCCAGATTTCAGTAGCCCCGATACGGAGGTTTTTGCCAAATACCGGCAAGGGGCTATCTTACTGAAGCAACTCAAGGATACTTCAGCGATGTATGGGCGCGTGCTCGACATCATGGACCGCTTTTTTGACCGGCGCTACGACCTGTTTGAGAGTGAAGATGCATCTGTAGTGGGCAAAGGCTTCAGCGACATGGAGATGAAGCGCTTGATGGACATTGAACGCAACATCTTTTTGTACACAGATGTGGTGGACCGAATAGACGAGATCATGGCTGAACAGAATTATTCCAGCCTGAACATAGATCTGCTTCCGGAGCGGCAGGAATACGTGGAGAAGATCGCCGATCTGCAAAACCGTAAGGAGCGCTATCTCTCTTTCCGCAAGCATCAGGACAACGTGGAGGAAGCGCTTTTCATGGAGTTGTTGGATGAATACTACGCCACTTACCGCGATAAAAGATCCTTGGACAATCTCCTGCCTGAGCTTGAGGATGTGATGGTCTCCATGATCCGGGAAAACTACCCCAAAGACCAGCAACAAGTGATAGACGAGCAATACCAACTGGCACTTGAAGCCGGCAAGGGGCAGTTCCCGATCGACGAGACCTTCATCGCTAATCTGGATTTTCTGGGACTGATGGTGGATTATCGGAGAATCCACTACCGCGAGCAACTGGGCAAGGCCAGGGCAGATTCACTCAGCGAAGATGAGCAGCGGGCACAATATCTGGCCATAGTCAAGGAAAAAGCTGACCTGCTGAAGCGGCATGAGGATTTTGTGGCCTCCAATCCCGATTTCAAGGCCATGGAACAACCCAGCGGCGGCTATCTGCTGAACAACGCCGTCATCTATTACAACATGGCGGAACTGCAATACGCGGTGGACCTTGATCAACCCGAAAAGGCTCTGGCATATTACCAAAGAGCTCTGGAGATAGAACCGGATTTCTTCCTGCGTGACCGCGCCCTCTATAATACTGGTTATCTCAGCAGTGAAATCAAACGAGTGACCAAATACAATCAAATGGAGCAGTTCAGAAAAACCAATCCATATCAGGAACGTCCGGAAGAGCTAAAATTCACTGAAGAGGATTTCCAGGACGCCATCAACGCCTATACGGAATTGGTGGATTCAGGCAAATACGACGACTCGCCTTTCCATGACGAAGCAATCTACCGTTTGGGCGTGCTCTATTTCCTGATTGGCTCCGATGCCAACGAGCCGGGGAATTATTACTCAGCAGCCAACCGTAGGTTCGACAAGCTGGTTGATGATCCGGACAGTGAATACCACTACAATGCCCTCTACCAAAGGGCTTGGGTAAATCTTAACCAAGGCGATGAAGAATCCCTGAAACTGGCGCTGGCCGACCTGGTAACCCTGATCGGCGCGGTG
>JAGOIS010000118.1 GCA_017995495.1 Candidatus Cloacimonadota bacterium | reverse complement strand
GAGGCATCGCGGCCGTTCTGGACGCTCAGGATTCCTTTGGCAAGCACTGCGACGACACCTTCGCCGCCGGCGCGGAACTGGGCAAAAAACAGGTGATCTGCCAGATCATCAACGAAGGCCCCAAGCTTATCCAGTATCTCATCGACCTGGGAACCGATTTCACGCTCCGCGACGAAAGCTATGACAACCGCCTGGAAAATCTCTCCCTCACCCTGGAGGGCGGCCACACCCACCGCCGGGTGGCCTACGCGGCGGATTCCACCGGCCATCAGATCATGGAAGCCCTGATCGAGCGTTGCCGCGAGAACCCCAGTATCGACATCTACGAGAATAGCATCGCCATCGACCTGATCACCCAGCATCACGTGGTGCAGACCCACGGCTTCGTGCCCGGGATCTCCTGCTGGGGCGCCTACGTGATGGATGAATCCACCAACGAGGTGCACATTTTCCGGGCCCGTAAAACCATGCTGGCCACTGGCGGAGCGTCCCAGATCTACGCCCACAACACCAATCCAGTGGTTTCCACCGGTGACGGGATGGCGATGGCCCGCCTGGCCGGGGCGCGGCTGGCGAACATGGAATTCGTCCAGTTCCATCCCACCGCTTTCTGGAGCCCCGGAGGCGAGACCTTCCTCATCAGCGAGGCCGTGCGCGGGGAAGGGGCCTTGCTGAAACTTCAGGACGGTTCCGCATTCATGGAAAATTACCATCCCAAGGGCAATCTGGCGCCCAGGGACATCGTTTCCCGGGCCATCGACGCCGAGCTCAAGAAACGCGGCGAGAAGTTTTGCTGGCTGGATGCCACGGGTATCCCGGCGGAAAAGCTGAGTTCGCATTTCCCCTACATCGGCAAGCGCCTGCGGGATTTCGGGATCGACTTCACCCGCGACCCCATCCCCGTGGCCCCGGCCGCCCACTATTTCTGCGGCGGGGTGCTCTCCACCATCGACGGCATCACGGACATCCACAACCTCTTCGCCGCCGGGGAGGTGGCCTGCACCGGTCTTCACGGCGCCAACCGCCTGGCCTCGAACTCGCTGTTGGAGGCGCTGGTGATCGGCTGGCGCGCCGGAAACCATTCTTCCAACCGCGACGAAGTGTCCTTTCCCGAGATCCCGCCCTGGAAACAACTGGCCGAGTTCAATGAAAACGAGTGGGTGGTCATCTCCCACAACCGCGAGATCATCGGCACCATCATGGACGGCTACGTGGGCATCCGCCGCTCCCGCCGCCTGCTTAAATACGCCCTCTCGCGCATCGAAAACATCTACAACGAAGTGAACAACTTCTATCAGCATAACGCCGTCCGCCGCGAAGTTGTGGAAACCAGGAACATGGCCATCATCGCCATCGCCGTCATCCGCAGCGCCCTGATGCGCCGGGAAAGCCGCGGCGCCCACTATCTGATCGACAATCCCGAGCGCGACGACGCCCTCTACAAGATCGACACCATCATCTAAAGGATATCATGACCGGACTATTCATCACTTTTGAGGGCATCGAGGGCAGCGGCAAGAGCACCCAGATGGTCCTGCTGGGCCAGAAGCTCTCCAATCGCGGCCTGCCCGTGCTGCTTTCCCGCGAACCCGGTGGCCCGCCCATCGCCGAAGCGATCAGGGCTTTGCTGCTCGATCCCCGCCGGAGTGAAATGCTCCCCCGCACGGAGCTTCTGCTCTATTCGGCCAGCCGCGCCCAACACACCGGCGAGTGGATCCTGCCCGCCTTGAAAGAGGGCAAAACCGTCCTCTGCGACCGCTATTACGACTCCACCTTCGCCTATCAGGGCGCGGCCCGGGACCAGGACATGGATTTCATCCGCCTCCTCACCGCCTTTGCCACCTTCAACACCGTGCCGGACATCACCTTTCTCATCGACCTGCCCGTCGCCGCAGGCCTGGCCCGCATCAGCGACCGCCAGCTCGACCGCCTGGAGCAGGAGGACACCGCTTTCCATGAACGGGTCCGGAACCAATACCTGGACCTCGCCAAAACACATTCCGAACGCTTTGTGGTGCTGGATGGCTCCCTCTCCCGCGAGGACATCCATGCCCGGGTGATCAAAACAGTTTTAAGCAAGTTAGGAGAATCAGAGTGAATAAAAACAAACAGAAAACCGCGCTCATCGCCATCGTCGCCGGATGGGTCCTCTGCGCGGTGATGCTGTTCACCGCCACCAGCGTCTTCGCCCAAAACCAGGCCACCGGCACGGACCTCTATTCCCAGCTGGGGCTCTTCAGCGAGGTGCTCAGCAAACTCAAGCAAAGTTACGTGACGGAGCTCAACGACGAAGACCTGATCAAGGCCGCGATCATCGGCATGCTGGGTTCCACGGACCCCCACACGAACTACTTCACCAAAAGCGAATATGAGGACTTCACCACCTCCACCAAGGGCTCCTTTGGCGGGTTGGGCATCCAGATCGACAAGATCGGCGACTACGTAACCGTGATCTCGCCCATCGAGGGAACCCCTGCCTTCAAAATGGGGATCACCGCGGGTGACAAGATCATCCGGGTGGACGACAAAAGCATGGTGGGCGTGAGCACCGACGAAGCGATCAAGCACATGCGCGGTGAGGTGGGAACCACGGTCGTGATCACGATCAGCCGCCCCGGCGTTGCCAAGCCCCTCGAATTCAAGATCACCCGCGAGACCATCAAGATCAAGAGCGTTCCCTACAGCTTCAAGATGGACAACGGCGCCGGCTATCTCCGCCTCAGCCAGTTCAACGAAAACACCGCCCTGGAACTCCGCTCCGCCCTGGCCGCCCTCGAGGCCGAAGGCATCAACGGACTCATCATCGACCTGCGCTGGAATCCCGGCGGGCTGCTCGATCAGGCGGTGGACACCGTCAACGAGTTCATCGGCTCCGGAAAACTGGTGGTGGAGACCAAGGGCCGCATGTCCTCCGCCAACCGCCAGTATTTCACCCGCAACATCGCCAAAACCCGCAACTATCCCATCATCGTGCTGGTGAACGAAGCCTCCGCCAGCGCCTCCGAGATCTTCGCCGGATCGCTCCAGGATTGGGACAAAGGCCTGGTGATGGGCAAAACCACCTTTGGCAAGGGCAGCGTGCAGCAGCTCATCCCCCTCATCAACGGCAACGGGATCAAGATCACCACCGCCTACTACTATATCAAATCCGGACGCTGCATCCACAAGAAGAGCAACGACAAGCTTCTGCTGGGCAAGGAGGTCTCGGAATCGGACATCAGCGCCGAGGAAGAGCTCAACCTCAAGGAAGTCTATCACACCGTGAACAACCGTGAGGTCTATGGTGGTGGAGGCATCACCCCGGACATCGAGGTCGAGGCCGAGCCGCTCACCAACTTCGCTGTGGAACTCCGCCGCCAAAACACCTTCTTCAATTTCGCCGTGGATTACATGGTGGAGCATGACCACACCGTCAGTAAAAACCTGGTGGTGGACGACGCGCTCTTCAACCGCTTCCTGAACTACGCCTCCGCCCGCGACATCAAATACACCCAGGCCGATGTTGACAGCACCGCCTCCTACATCCGCACCCTCATCCAAAGCGAGCTGCTCCGCGCCGCCTTTGGAGATCTGGAGGCCTACAAGACCACCATCAACCTCGACACCCAGTTTAAGGCTGCCGTCGCCCTGCTGGCCAAATACCGCACCATGGACGAACTCTTCACCCACGCGGCGGCCGAAAACAAAAACTAATGCAGGATTCAGCCCCCGGCCCGGTATAAACTGCGGAGTTACATAGAGTGACACCCACCGGGATGGTCCCCTCTTGTCGGCAAGCTTGCCGCGGGGCCGGACGTCCCTTTCACAAAATACAAATGATACCCATACAAGGAGTTTGGAACCATGAAAAACCTGCTCATCATCATTGTCCTTCTGGCCTTCAGCGTGGGCGCCTTTGCCCATGCCGCCAGCGAAGTCAGGGCCTCCTACAAGGCCTCGAGCCAAACCCTCGAGCTCAGCTTTGATCACGGTGTTAAGGACCCCCAGAACCACTATATCCAAAGCATCGAGATCCGCCTCAACGGCACCATGATCATCTCCCAGGTTGCCAGCGCCCAGGACACCGCCTCCGGAGGCGAATACATGTATAAAATCCCGAACCTGAAAAAGAACGATAAGATCGAGATCACCCTCATCTGCAACAAGGCTGGCAAGAAAACCGCTTCGATGGTCCTCAAGTAAAGCTTCCCATCCAACTCATCTCCTCATTCACGCAAGGCGGCGTCCCCCCGGATGCCGCCATTTTTCCTTTTCCCCCAAGATCATTCTTTCTCGATATCCCCCTATATATAGTGGGTAACATTGCCAAGCTGACCTTCGCCAAAAACAACCACACCCGCTCCTGAGTTGCTTCAACTCTGTCTCCTCCGAAACCGCCGCCCCATGCCTCTACCTCTGTGAGTTCTACTTCCACAACACCATCCCCTTCCTGGAGATCGTGAGTGAGCAGGATAAACTGGCCGGGGAACGCAAGTTGGTGGAATTGTTGGTGAACAAATACAACGGAAAAGCGCTTCATACAACCCTGCTGAATTCCTCCCACATGAAAAAGCGGGAGTTCAACGAGTGTGTCATCAGCCTGCTTGAGCGCGAGGCGATATCTGCAGATGCCTATAAGATGAGAAATGGTAGATCCGGCAAAGCGTATATGCTGGCTGATGAGATAATGGAATCGTGGAAACCTTGAAACATGAATACAGGGAGGGGCAACCCTCCCTTTTTTGCTACCTACCGCAGTTGGTAGCATGTTGGTAGCATGGCCTGAAACCAATACTACATATGGAATACAGGCCTATATACTCACAAATCTCCCCCCTCTATTATATGGATGTGGGAGCGTAGGCAGAGTAGTCAAGTAATATATAATAAAATATATATCTATTATATAATATATATTTATATCTATATATTATATATACATTTAGCATCTACTACCCCTGCAAAAGGTGCCCATCCATCCGGATATAGTAGAGAGCCACTATTTGTGAGTAAACTCCCTGTAATGCAGGCCCATAAAGGGATTGAAGCCATGCTACCAACATGCTACCAACTGCGGTAGGTAGCACGAAAACCAAAAGTAATTCGTGTTAATTCGTGTAATTCGTGGACAAATCATCCTGTTAATCCTGTCATCCGCGTCATCCGTGTTCCATTCTTTCATCCCCGTCATCCCGTTCATCCTGTTCATCCCTAACCTATTTATTCGTGTAAATTCGTGTAAT
>JAGOIS010000117.1 GCA_017995495.1 Candidatus Cloacimonadota bacterium | reverse complement strand
CTTAACCCCATTCACCCCGAGCGGGTGGATGGGTTTTTTCATTCCTAAATACCTCCAACCCGAATTGCTGACAAAGCCCCTGTCTCATCTCCACACATCTCAAACTTGATTGTAACGGCCTCATTGATGGAATACCTATGTCCGGCTTATGCCCAAGCCCGGCCATATCCTGGACGTGGGACTGCCTTTGGCTGAAGATTCAATTATGGGAAGGAACAGCGGAAAATCAGCGATCTATGGAAACAAGGGTAAAAAACGACTCTCTTTCAAATCAAGTGGGTGAAGTTGCTCAACCAGTAGGCAGCCAGTGGGGCGAACGAACGTCAGCGAGAGTGTGGAGTGAGAGTAGCGATCCGGGTCCCCGCGGAGGAGCGAAGCGAGTTCGGGGATGGGATCGGAGCTCCTCGTCTGGAGAGGTAGTCACACATTTTAATACCCCCAAACCCCAAGCCTAAGCTCGCTATTCTGTGAGCCAGGGCTTGGGGTTTGGGGGGGATATGAACTGATTCATCTTTCGTCGATCGAGGAGCTTACGCGCCCTCGCTATCGTTCTGTAGCCCTCACGGGCCTTACTCCGTCGATTTGACAAAGAGCCAGAAACCCCGCCAAACGACGGGGTATGATGATTGCTTTAAAGGTCCTTACGAGGCGAATCTGAGCACCACGAACTGCTCTGTCTTGTTGCGGTCTTGCACGTAGAGGAGGATGGTGTTGCGATTCTCCTTCTTCATGCTGTCCAGCGCC
Organism: Candidatus Cloacimonadota bacterium; assembly: GCA_017995495.1. Taxonomy (GTDB): domain Bacteria; phylum Cloacimonadota; class Cloacimonadia; order Cloacimonadales; family Cloacimonadaceae; genus Syntrophosphaera. The sequence continues at coordinate 4,528 of JAGOIS010000117.1, read as the reverse complement.
GCGTCCATGGCTGTCTTATATTCTTCGGGGCTGTCCACAGCGGTGTTTTCAACCTTGAGGATCACAAAACCCACCTGGATGCCGGCTCTGGAAGCTGGGGAATTGGATTCGATCGCGCTCACGATCACCCCTTTGCCGGCTTTGATGTTGTTGCGCTGGGCGTAAGCGCTATCCCTGGCTTCCACACTGATGCCGGCTCCGCTGTCCGGGGTCAACTTTTCCTCGCTGCCGGCAACCTTGTCCTCGGGGAAGCTGTCCAATTCTATGTAGAGCACTTTGGTCTCATCATCGCGGATGATCTTCACGGGGACCCTTGTACCAACCTTGGATGTGGCCACGGCAATGCGGAATTTGGAAACGTTGGGCACCTTTTCGCCGTTGAATTCAACGATCACATCACCCACTGAAAGTCCCGCCTTGTGCGCCGGGGAATCAACCTCCACCTTGGCCACCAACACGCCGGAAACTTCTGAGAGCTTGAATGCGTCCATCAGGTCGGCGGTGATCTCCTGGGGCGAGATGCCAATGTAAGCGCGGGTGACCTTACCGTTGGCAACGAGGTCTTCCACCACGCGCTTGGCCAAGTTGACAGGGATGGCAAAGCCGATCCCGATGCTGCCGCCGGAGGTGCTGGTGATGGCCGAATTGATGCCTATCACCTCACCGTTAATGCTCAGCAGGGGGCCGCCGCTGTTGCCGGGGTTGATGGCCGCGTCGGTTTGGATGTAATCCTGATAGATGGGCGAGTTCGTGCCGAAATTCAGGTTCGACCTGCCGATTGCGGAGATCACGCCCAGGGTGACTGTGCGGTCGAGTCCCACATCGCCAAAGGGATTGCCGATGGCGATTGCCCAGTCGCCGATCTCGAGGTTGGCGGAGTCGCCCAGTGGCGCGATGGTGATCTGTTCCCCTTCCTTGAGGTTGATCTTTATCACTGCCACGTCGGTGTTGGGGTCGAGTCCCACCACGGTGGCGGTGTAGTTCACCTTATCTGCCAAGGTGACGGTGATGGTGCCTTCCTTGCCTTTTTCCACCACGTGGTTGTTCGTCATGATGAAGGCGTCACGCGTCTGGGGATTAAATTCATAGATAAAGCCGCTGCCCATCGAGGTCACGGGGCGCTGTGTCTCCTGCGGCTGCTGGGGAAAGAAATAGCGGAAGAAATCGTCGTCAAAGAAAGGATTGCGGAAGTTTTGAACCGTCACCTTGGCTTCGACCTTGATCTGCACCACGGATTCCCGCACCTGGCGCACTACTTTCACCACGGGATTGGGGTCGCTGCCTTGCGGCAAAAGGTTTTCGCCGGCTGTTGGCCGGAAGCGGGGAACGTCGTCTGTTTTGTACCCGCCGGTTTGGGCCATGGCAAAGGAAAACAGGCTCAATGCCAGCACCAAGGGGATTGTGCGTTTCCATATTTTCATTTTCTTCTCCTGAAACCGGGATCAGCCATGATCCCGTAAATATAATTGTGGTAAAAATATAAATCCAAACACATAGCTCTGAACAGAGAATCCAGTATATGATAATCGACAGGCGCAGACCGGTCAAGAAAAATATTCGCGGTCCAGCTTCATGTTTGATTACCACTGTAAGTGGAGTTCCCTCCACGGTTTTTTCGAGGTTGTTGACAACAATTGCCCCTTTCCAGTAATGGTTTTATATGGAGAAAGCTGAATATATCAAGGACACCCGGATGCCGGTGAAATTCCTCAGGGGAGTCGGTGAGGGCCGCGCGCGGCAATTGGCCAAACTGGGCATTGAGACCGTCGGCGATCTGATGGAATACTTTCCCCGCGCCTATATTGCCCGCGTGCTCAATCCCTCCCTGCATGAATTGAAGCCCGGCGACACCATAGCCCTCACCACCATGATCAGCTGGGTGGACGAACGCAGCACCCGCAAAGGCAAAAACCTGCTCAACGTGGGCATCAGCGATGGCCGCTCCACCCTCGTCTGCTCCTGGTTCAGCTATCCCAAATCATTTCCCGGGCTGTTCAAACCTGGTGCCAAGCTCTGGGTGACGGGCATGCTTTCCGAATACAATGGTCAACTGCAACTGATGCATCCCGAGATCGAGTTTGTGGACGATGCCGAGGAGCTTGATTTTTGGAAGAAGCGGGAATATCTACCGGTTTACGGGCTCAGCGGCGACCTCACCCAAAAATTCTTCCGGCGCGTGATCTACAGCGCCTTTGAGCTCTTCGCCACGCGGATAGAGGAAAACCTTCCGCAGGACATCATCTCCAAACGGGGCTTCCTCCCTCGCAGCGTGGCGCTGCAAAAGATGCATTTCTCCCTTCATCCCGGGGAACTTGAGCATGTCCGCAAGCGTTTTGTTTTTGAGGAGTTTTTCTATTCCCAACTCTTGTGGGCGCGTCACAAGCGTTTCCACTCCCACGAGGTGGAGGGCATCAAGAACGAGAACAAACGCGACCTCACCTCGCGGCTGTATAAAAGTCTGCCTTTCAAACTTACCGCCGCCCAGAAGAGAGTTATCAACGAGATCTTTGCCGACATGTGTTCGGAGCGGCAGATGTCCCGTCTGCTGCAAGGGGACGTGGGGTCGGGCAAGACGATCGTGACGCTCTTCGCGATGCTACTGGCGGTGGAAAACGGCTTTCAGGCAGCGCTTATGGCCCCTACGGAAATACTCGCGGACCAGCATTACGCCAATATCACCCGCCTTCTCGAGGGATTGCCCGTGCGGGTGGTGATCCTCAAGGGCGGCGCCTACAAAGGCAAAGCCCAAACCAAAACTGACATCTCAGAAGGCGAAGCCGACATCATCATCGGCACCCACGCCTTGCTCCAGAGCGACATCTCCTTCGATCAGCTGGGCTTTGTGGCTGTGGACGAGCAGCACCGCTTCGGAGTGCAGCAGCGCGCCACTTTGGCCAGAAAGGACAAGCATCCCGATCTGCTCTACCTCAGCGCCACGCCCATCCCCAGATCGCTTTCGCTCACAGTTTACGGTGACCTGGAAGTGAGCACCATCAACGAAATGCCGCCGGACCGCATACCTGTGCAAACTCTCGTGCGGTCAAACCAGAAGATTGATCTCGTGTTCAGGGAAGTGGCCAAAGAGCTCGCCGCGGGCAGCCAGGTCTATGTCGTCTGCCCCCTCATCGAAGAATCCGACAAGGTGGACCTCCTCGACGCCCAGCGGATGCACAAACACATCTCCACCAAGGTCTTCCCCCAACACAATTGTGTGCTGCTCCACGGCCGTATGCCCTCCAAAGAGAAGGACGCCATCATGCTTCGCTTCAAGGCGGGCGAGATCCACGTCCTCGTCTCCACCACCGTGATCGAGGTGGGGCTGGATATTCCCAACGCCTCTGTGATGATCGTGGAACACGCGGAACGCTTCGGGCTGGCGCAATTGCATCAGCTCCGCGGACGCGTTGGCAGGGGTGGGCAGCAAGCCTGGTGCTACCTCATCGAGCATTTTCCGCTCAGCAAAGTCGCCCGCGAACGCCTCGATACGATGGCGAGGACCACGGACGGCTTTATGATAGCGGAAAAAGACCTCCAACTACGAGGTCCGGGTGAATTCTTCGGCACCGAGCAGTCGGGACTGCCGCAGTTTTCCTTCGCCAATCTGATCACCGACCAACCCGTGCTGAAGGAGGCCCGTGAGGATGCTTTTGCCATCATCGCCGCCGATCCCTCCATGGAGCAGGAAAGCAACGCCCTGGTTAAAAAGTTCTACCAAAGCCAATTCGCTGACAAAGAGAAACTTATCCTCTACTAGTGTCCACCCTGCCACATTAATCTGTTGACTAAATAACCCCTTCAGAAATGAAGGAAAAAACACATAAATCAAGCTGAGGTGCTTCATGAAAAAGCTGATCCTTCTTGCCCTGCTGATCGTATCGCTTGGCGCGACGTTCGCGGTTAAATACAATCCGGATTACTTCGTAGCCCGGTCCGTCATCGTTTGCTTCACCCGCGACGCGGTGGGCAAAGACACCGGAAAGATAGACTATATAATGCGGAATGGCCATGTCCGCACAGGCATGGCGTCTTTCGACGTTCTGGCAGCGGAGTATCAGATCGTGGAGATGCAGCAGATGCATCCCTACGTGAAGGACCCCACATGGAACGACCACGGGATCTATCTGCAAAACACCTATCGCCTCATCCTGAATTCGGATGAGCGCATCAACGACGCCGTCGCGGCCCTTGCCCAGGACCAAAACCTCGTCTACGCCGAGCTTGAGGGGATTGCCCGCAGCAAGTTTGTGCCCAACGACCCCATGCTCAGCCAGCAGTATGTGCACGCACGCGTCCGCAGTTATGAAGCCTGGGACTACGTTCAGGGCTCAAGGGACGTGAAGGTCGCCATCACCGATTCCGGCGTGAAATGGAACCATCCGGACCTGAGGGCGAACATCTGGGTCAACCCCGCCGAAGCACCCGGCATGGCTATCGATTGGGACGCTGGCACGATCAGCGGTGGCGACAACCTTGACGCCGGCGAAGGCGGAGGCAAGAAAGACGACCTCGTCGGCTGGGATTTCTTCAA
>JAGOIS010000116.1 GCA_017995495.1 Candidatus Cloacimonadota bacterium | reverse complement strand
AAGGCTATCGGCCGCGGCTTTCTCTTCCAACTGGGTGTCCAAGACACCCAAGCTGTCCGCAGTCGCCAGGGAATCAGCCTCATCAGGAATTTCCTCCAGACTGTTCTCCGGAGCTTCCAAGCTGTCTGGCAAAACGGGCTCTGGCAGGGCGGCCAGGGCTATCGTTAACGAATCCACAACTCCCTGGCTGACAATCCGTTCCACTTCCAGAGTGGCCTTCAGGGTCACCAGGCTGTCCCGCGAATCGATCACCCGCTGATACATCACCAGCGCCGAATCCGGCAGGGCAAACACGGTGAAATAGTTCTCAGCGGCGCTGATATGGTAATCCACATACTGCTGCAGGTTGCTCTCAGGATTGAAAGTTAGCTTCGACTTCAATTGGGTGACGGCCGTGGCTTTCTGCTGGGCCGGCTCCGCGAGTGCGGAGTTCTGCGACTCCGTGCGGACTTTGCCATAGGCAGCCCCGGCTTTTTCGAGGTCCCGGGCTTGGTAGAAGTAGTATTCCCCCAGATAGTATTGACCCTCGGCCGAGCTGGGCGTGCGGGGATAGAGCTTGCCGATCTCCTCGATCTCGACGAGCCCCTTTTCCGTTTCGCCCGATGCCAGCATCAGCCTGGCCATCAACACCCTTGCCTGGGAAAGCTTTTCGGGGCGGAGCTCATCCTTGAGCAGCCTCTGGATGGTCTTTCTGCTTTGATCGTACTCACCCAGCATATACTGATTCAAGGCCATATAATATCTGGCATCCAGCTTCACCGTCTGGGGGATGCGCCGGTCTTTGGCGATCTTCTGAAACTCCGCCAGGGCCGCCCGGTAATCCTTCTGAATAAAGTAGTTTTGCCCATAGATGTAGAATGCCTCGCGATATTCGCTGGATTTGGGATAGTCGCTGATGATCCGCCCAAGCCAGTATTGGGCTTGCAGATAGTCCTTGTCCGTGATGTTAAATTCCGCCAGGGTCAGCAAAGCGCGGGGGTGCAGTTTCTTGTGTTGGGGATTGAGTATGAACTCCTGAAGCACTTTCGAAGCTTGTTCCTGAAGGTTGATATCCCTCAACACCCGGGCCAGATAGATGTGCGCCTCACCGAAGAAAGGGCTGTCTGGAAATCCCCGGATCAGCGACTCAAACTGGTCTCTGGCTTGAAAAGCGCTGTTCCCCTTGTAATATAGGGATTTGGCCATCAGAAAGAGCGCGTCGTCGGTCAGTTTACCCTGTTTTTCGTTGCTGAGAATGATGCCGCATTTCTTGATCGCCTTGGTATACTCCTCCACCGCCTGATTGTTGGGACGGCCATTTGCGCTCAGGGGTCTGGCTTGCGCTGAAGCGAAATATTTCCGCGCATTGTACATCGTGTTCACCTGCATGCAGGAGGCCAGCGCCAGGGCCAGCAGCAGTAGCGGGGCAATTTTTCTCATGGTCACAGTCAGGCGAGTTGGCAGGAATTTGTCAATACAAATCTACGCCCGCCCCGGCAAGCTCACTCAGAATGACACCGCTTTTGAGTAATTCGATTGCCGCGTTCACATCCGGATACGCGATCCGGTCTTCCTCCAGGGCTGGAACAGTCTGGCGCAGAAGCGACTTCACCCGCTCAATGGCCTCAGAGGAGGGGATCCCCCTCAACTCCAGAGCCTGACAGGCGATCATCAGCTCTATGGCCAGCACGCCGCGCACGTTTTCCACCACTTGGAGCAGTTTGTTCGCGGAAACCGAGCCCATGGAAACGTGGTCCTCCTGGTTGGCGGAGGTGGGAATGCTGTCAACGCAGGCGGGATGGGCCAAAACCTTGTTTTCGGAAACAAGGGAGGCGGCTGTGAGCTGCACAATCATGAAGCCGGAATCGATGCCTGGACGCTTGGCCAGGAATGGGTTTAGCCCGCGGTTTAGGGCGGGATTGAGCATTTGCTCCACCCGCCGCTCCGAGATGGAGGCCAGTTCAGCGATCGCCATGGCCAGCGCATCCAGGGCAATTGCCAGCGGTTCTCCGTGGAAATTGCCGCCGGAGATCACCTCGCTCTCCTCGGGAAAGATCAGGGGATTGTCTGTGGCGGAATTGATCTCGATGGTCAGAACTCCACGCACATAGGCCAGGGCGTCACGCACGGCGCCATGGACCTGGGGCGTGCAGCGCAGGCTGTAGGCGTCCTGAACGTTGCCGCAGTTCTGATGCGACGCCCGCAGCGAGCTGCCTTCCAAGAGCCGGCGCAGATTGGCCGCGCTGGCTGTCTGACCGGGATGGGGACGCAATTTGTGAACCAGAGGATCGAAAGCGTGGGGCGTTCCCAAAAGGGCGTCGACGCTTGCCGCGGCTGTCAGATCAGCGTATTGGCAAAGGCGTTCTGCCTCCAGCAGGCTCAAAACTCCCAACGCGGCCATCACCTGGGTGCCATTGTTCAGGGCCAGGCCTTCCTTGGCCTGCAGTTTCACAGGCTCCAATCCCGCTTTGCGCATGGCTTCCGCACCGCTGAGGTGCTCGCCATTGAATTCCGCCTCGCCCTCACCGATCAGGGGCAAAGCCAGATGCGACAAGGGTGAGAGGTCACCGCTGGCCCCCACTGATCCGCGCATGGGGATCACCGGATGGACTCCGCGGTTGAGCATCTCCACCAGGGTGGTCAACGTCTGGGGGCGGATGCCGGAATAGCCCTTGGCCAAAACGTTGATGCGCAGGAGCATGACGGCCCGAACTTGCTCGGTGGTGTAGGCGGGTCCGAGGCTGGTGGCGTGGCTGCGGATCAGGTTGAGCTGCAGGTCCTCGATATGTTCTGGCGGGATGGTGACCGTGCTGAATTTCCCAAACCCGGTCGTGAGCCCGTAAACCACATCGCCGCGCTCGATCACCATGTCCACGTAGGCGCGGCAAGCGCCCACCTTGGCCAGGCACTCCCCGGTAAGCTGGATGGGGACTCGCTGGACAGCTATTTGCTCGATCTGCTCCAGGCTCAGGCTATTTCCGTCGATGGCTATTGTCTGCATGAAGATCCTCGTTGGCGGCTGGCAGTGATATTGTTGGCAGGCCTGCCAGCCTGAAATTTGCTCAAGCTTTTTCCCAGGCGCTTTTTTGTCAAACCACTTGTCGAAGCTAAATCAAGTTCAGAGTTATCCCAAGTCAATCATCCCTCTGGAACTGGGCGGGATTCTCTTATATGAAGATCGCCACCGGATTGCAGATGAAAACCCAGCTTCCATGATCATATCCCACACTTGACCCCATACCCAAATCCTCCCACCCCTTGGAATGATGTGAAAGCGGATGGAGGCCGAAGAGAGAAAGCTCAAACGGGAGAAAATGATAAATGATCCAACGCATGGAACGATTCTTGCGTATAATATATTAACAAGCAAATTACGCGGACAAGTCGGCTACCCAGAGCCTGTTTCCACCTGACATGCGGAGGCGGCTTATCCGGCGGGGAGGAACCATGATAAGGACGTTCAGACCCTGTCTGTGGTTGCTCGCGGCGTTGTTGCCGGTGCTGCTGCCGGGGCAGGGTTATCCCCAGGTTCATTACCTGACCGGCCTGGAACGCACCGCCTCGGGCGGCGATTCCGGAGGTCCGGACTGGGGTTCACACGACAGCTACAGCTACATCCACGCTCCGGGCAATTGTCTGCTGATCACCCAGATCGACCACCACCACCAGGGCTGGATGTCCGACTTTCCCCCCAGCGACTATTATGAAACCCTGGATTTTACCGGCGCGCTTACCCTGTATCCGGACCATTACCTTATCACCAGCCCCCTCACCCTGGAAGCGAATGTAAACCCCACCCGCAAGCGCAAAATGGACTACCAGGGCCATTGCCACGAGGATGACTGGTTCGGTTACAACAACAACCACTACCACGCCTGGCACAGCTACAACGCTGATATGAAGCTGGTCCGCACAGTAATCAAAAAAACGAGCCAGCCCAATCGGTGGTGGGACAGCGTTTACACCATCGACAGCCTGGGGCGCCGGGTGGAGGAACTCACCCTCAGCTCCGCCGATTCGCTAAACTGGGTAAATTATCGCCGCCGGCAGTATTTCTATACCGGAGAACAGTTTCCTCCCGGCTACCAGTTTGAAAAACACAGCCAGCAGCTGCCAGACTATATCCTCGACTACACAACGGTACGCGTCCCCTACCTCAACGACAGCTGGATCATCTCACAGATGACCGAGCAAACCGCCAATGCCCAGGGAGTTTGGTACGATGGGGAGACCATGCCTTACAACACTGAGTTGGATGCCGACACAGGAGAAGTCACCGCTCACTATCATTGGAGCCCTTATAACATCTTCAACTCCGAGGGGCTGCTGATACTAGCCGTGGTGGTGGACGGGGACGGCGTTCCCAGCTATGATTTTTATTTCGCCAACACCTCGGACACCGCCGTGAGTGAGGACGTTCCGCCGCTGGCTGAAACCCTGCGCGCCTGGCCGAACCCGGCGCGGGAAAATGCTGCCCTTAGCCTGCCCGGCAAGTTTTCCGGACCGCTTACCCTGAGCACCTACAATCTCCGGGGACAAATGCTGAAAGAGGAAACACGTGCTGTGGACGCCATAAACCGCGACCTTATCTGGCAGGCAAGGGATGAAGACGGCAAAGCCTTTGAAAGCGGGATCTATCTGATCCGCGTGGAAGGCAGGGGTTTTTGCCAGACGGCCAGGGTGATGGTGCTGAGGTAGGCAGCACTGGGTCATCCCGGGAACGTGTTCCGGCTCGTGGGGCCCCGGGATCCAGACTTTGCGTAAATGGCCAGAAGAATGGCACACAGATAGCACAGATGTTTAGCGCGTGTCATTCCTGAACGACCTGTTGGCGCCCGGCTAGGGCACTCTTGGAATCCAGTGAGCGCGGCGAGCATGGACTCCAGCTTGGCGTTCCGGAATGACAATTTCAGCCCCGGCCGCAGATGAAAAAAGGCGGGACTTGTGATCCCGCCTGATGAGTTATATCGGTTTGAGCCGGTTAATGGGCTTCGTGTTTGTGGGTGACCTGTTCGAGCACCTGGCCGCTGTTGACGGAGCGTTTGAAGTAGTAGGTGTGGAGCAGCTTGAGGGCCAGCGGGGAATTGGGCTCGCCGAGGAAGCGCTCATAGACTTTGACCACTTCGGGGTTTTTGTGGGACTGGCGCACGGGCAGATTGCGGTCTTCCTCGTAAAGGGAAAGGCCTCTGCGGGCGCGGGAGGCGATGTCGTTGCCGTAGGGCTGTCCTCCGCCGCCGACGCAGCCGCCGGGGCAGGCCATGATCTCGATGAAGTGCCAGGGTGATTCGCCTTTGGTGGCCAGG
>JAGOIS010000115.1 GCA_017995495.1 Candidatus Cloacimonadota bacterium | reverse complement strand
TCCAGACTGTGGCCAGCGCACGCTATCCAGTGATCAACACCACTGATGCGGTTTGCCAAAAGCTATCGCTGCTGGCCGGGGCCAGCCTTACCATTGGCACTGCCGACCTCACCGTTGGTGATTACGCGCTGATCTGGGGCCAGCTGAACATGAATTCCGCCACCGACCTTGTGGCAGGTTCTTTGCTGCATTGGTTGGAGGGTTCCACGGTAAACGTCACAAACAGCAGCGCCGAGATCTACATCGGCAACAGGATGGCCTTCGATGCCGGTTCGAACGTCCAGTTCTCCACCGGCTACATCGAATTCAGCAGCACGGCGGGCCTTGACAACTATCTCACCAACAACAGCGCCAACACCATCCTGCCCACCGTCCGCTCCCGCAATTCCACAGGGATCTTCCACATCCACGGCGACACCACCGAAGACATCGTGATCAACGGCAATTTCCACAACTACGAGAACTGCAGCTTTCAGTGCGCGAACGACGTGAACCTGATCGTGAAGGGAGACTTCAAGGACGACAACACCGTGGCTGGCCGGGGAGTTTGGCTCACCCAAGGCACGGTGGTGATGGACGGCATCGCACAAGGGATCCAACTTACAAGCCAGAGCATGCTGAACAACCTCACCTGCAGTTCCAGCAACACCGTTAATCTCGTAACTGACCTTTTCCTGAGGGGCACCCTCACCATTGACAGCGGCAGTTTCAACGCTGATGGCCACGACATCCGGATCCGCGGCGACTGGGTCAACCTGGTGGGACCTGCGGCTTTTTCTGAAGCGGGTTCCACCGTGACCTTCGAGGCGGACTGGGACCAGTATTGCAATTACGATGAGGATTTCGACCACTTGAAACTGAACAAGGTGGCGGATTACTTCATTGTGAATAGCAGCATCGCCGACGTCACCTGCGCCTCCTACGAATGGGTTAACGGCGGGATCAAGGTTTTGGCCGGTTCCTTCTCCGCCCTGTCCCTGGTGAACAACTACATCGCGGGCGAGTGGTTCCTTCAGACCGGCGGGAGCATAAACCTCAGCAACTATGGCGATTACCGCTATATAGACTTGGGCGGCTCCCTTACAATCAGCGGAGGAATATTCAATGTTTACGGGGGCGCGATCTCCTCCTGGTGGCCCTATCCGAATGACGCATCCATCACCATGAGCGGCGGCACCCTGGATTTCAAAGACCAGGGGGTGAGCATTGTCAACACAGCCTCTGCCTTCTCCTCCAACATCACCGGAGGTACCATCCGCGTGGCCAGGAGTTTCATAGTCAACCGCGCCGGCTTCAATCCGATCAGTAATTTGATCGTGCTGGCCGGAAGCACGGATTGCGAGGTTAGCCATGTGGCCGGCTCCAGTTTCTACTCCCTGGACATCAACAAATACCTCGGAAAGGATGATAAAGGCCAGCCCAAATTTGAAACTGGAAGGGATGGCAGCATCCGCGAACTCACCCGCTCGCAGACGGTTACAGCCGCGTCAGATCTGGACATCAACGGCTATTTCGTCCTCCGCGCCGGCTACTTCACTGCTCCGGCCCAAATGAACGTGCGGGGTGACTGGTATAAATACACTTCCCACGATTCCTTCATCGAGGGCGCCGGCAAAGTGGTCTTCGACAGCAACGCGAACAGCTCGGTATATGGCGGGGAAGATTTTCACACGCTGGAATTGGCCAAAAGTACGCTTGCCTGGGAACTCCGGATCCCCAGCACCGGCGAGGCCGAATGTGATTCCTACGTCTGGACGCAGGGGACACTGGCTGTCTCCGGTGGCCTTTTTTACGCTCACGACATGGTGGACGCAGTGATCCAAGGCACGGTTAATCTCTCCGGGGGCAACATCACCTTGGTCCAGGACACCGCCACCAGCCTGGGTTTGAGAGGTAACCTGAACATCAGTGGCGGCGAATTTCACATTTTCGGCGGCACTCCGGATGTCGTGTCTGCCATACCCAGCGGCGGAAACGCCAGCTTCACCATGTCCGATGGTCTGTTTTACCGCCACGGCTGGGGGATCGGGATCTACAACAGTGCTTACACTTTCAGCGAAAACATCACCGGCGGGATCATCCGCACCGACGGCAATTTCTATTGCGACCGCACGGAATTCACCCCCGCCGGAGGAACATTGGAACTCACCGGCACCGCGGAAACTTATCTGACCATGGTCGCGGGAACCCTGCACGCTCTGCGGACCAACAAACCCGACGCCTGGGTGAAACTGCTGACCGCTGTGACCGCGAACGGCACCATCACTGTGCAGACGGGCATTCTGGACCTCAACGCCAATGATCTCCACGCTGACGGCGGCGTTGTGGTTTATGGCATCCTGCACATAGATGATTTGGCGAGCCTGCGCATGGGAAACATGAAATACCTGAACGTTGAATCAGGAGGCCTGCTTCAGGCCTGGGGTTCCGACTCCGCCATGACCACCATAATCTGCGACTCCGGCTATTTCTATCTGAACGTGTTCGACGGCGGCACCATCTCCGCCCGCAACTGCATTTTTTCCGCCATTTCCCAGTACGGCGTATACCTTAGGCCCGGAGCGGTCATCGATCCCAACAATTCCTTTTTCCACTGCTACTTCAGTTGGGGCCAGCCCGGCGGCACCCTGCTCCGGATCGACAATTCCGACAACGTGGTGATCCGCGACGCCGTTTTTGCCACCAATGCCGGCGGCGGGGCCAGCAACGTTAGAAAAACCGTTGATACGGGCATCGTTAATTTCATAAACGCACTGGGAGTCTTTAGCGGCGAGGATTTTGACGACGATATCCACAACCGGGTTTTTTGGAATGCCGGCACTGACCTTCCCGACCTGCAGATCCTGCGCGCGGAATGGATCCCGGCCAGCCCCAACCCCTATCTGGGCGATTACCGCGACCTGAAAGTGACGGTGGTGAACAACAGCATCTATCCCCTCACGGGTGTTCTTTTTTACGTTGATCTTTACTATGACCGTGACGACGCTCCGCCCATCCAGGTCTGGGGCAATGTATTCTTGGAACTCAACAGTTTACAGGCTGGTCTCCCTGTGGATGTGTATTTTTCGAATGTGACGAATTACGTTCAACCCCCGGATGGCGAGTGGAGTACCTGGCTGCAGATCGATGCCGATGAACGGGTAAACGAATCTCAAGAATACAACAACATTTACGGCCCCGTTCAAACCATCTGGCAAGATTTGCCGCCCATTACGGATCTGAGCATCGCTTACGATCCCCTCGAGGAAATGGCCACCCTGAGCTGGAACTACCCCCTCAGCGTCACCAAGTTCAATGTCTACCTTGATTCCGATCCTCTCGGCGCCTTCACCTCCTATGCCGGATGGTCCACCACCCACAGTTATTCCTTCTCTCCGGGACAAACCCACTTCTTTAGGGTAACCGCCGAGCGCCTCCCACCCTCGAAGGTGGATGTGAACCCGCCCCGGATCCGAAATTAGTCAAACCGCGCCATAAGTTGATAAAGTCCCGCAAGCAATTGCGGGACTTTTGCTTACAGCTCCGAATCCACAAAGAGTGGCCATTCGTCTCCGGCGATCAATACGGAATCAATACGGAATCAATACGGATTTCATCCGTATTGATTCCGTATTGATTCCGTATTGATAACCGGAGGTAAGTGGCGGGAAACCCTTGGAGCGACAGCAAGGAATTTATCCGATAAATAAATTGATCATTTAAGGGGGATCTGATGAAAAAGATCACTTTGTTTGTTTTATCCTTAGCCCTGGCACTGGGGGTGTATGCAGGTTTGTTCGGCCAAACTCCGCTCTGGACGCAGGATTTCGCGGACACGGCACCCGCCGGCTGGACGGTTGTAAACGCCGGCAGCGGCAATGATTGGAGCTTGGTTGCCACGAGTAACCCCTACAGTGGAACATACCACATGCAATACACGTACAACTCAACTAACGATGCAAACACCTGGGCTTTCACACCCGGCATTGCCATGACGGCGGGCAGAGATTATTACCTGACCTTTTGGCAAAAAGTGCAGTCGGCAAGTTATCCTGAAAATCTGAAGGTCACTGTGGGCAATGACCAGACTGTGGCATCCCAGACCACCACGGTGCTTACCCTGGATTCCCTGACCAACACCACCTACGCCCAAAGGACCACTGCTTATTACCGACCCACCACATCCGGCACTTACTATTTTGCCTTCAACTGCTATTCTGCGGCTGATATGTGGTTACTGCAAGTGGACTATGTGCAGGCTTATGAGTTTAATAGTAACGAGCCTTTGTTCACAATTAGCCCCAACGAGACCAGCTACGACTTTGGTGTTGTAAACGTTGGCAGCTCAGTCACCCGCCAATACACTATCACCAACGCCGGGGGCGGATCCGGATCCATCGATATCAGCACTCCGCTTCAAACAACTGGGAACAACCATTTCCAAGTGACTGTGCAGCCATCCGACAACTCTCTGGCCGCGGGGGAATACACCACCTTCACCGTGACCTATCAACCTCTCTCTATTGGTGCGCACTCCGACCAGCTGGTTATCACCTATAATACTGCCAAGACCATCCACACCATCAGCTTCAGCGGCAGCGGAGATTATCTCTGCTTCAGCGAGAATTGGGACGGCGCGATCAGTGGCTGGTACGTGGTCCAAGGCAGCCAGACCAACTACTGGACCTTTGCCGACGGAACCTATTTAAGCCCATATTACGCAGCCTACATCACCAACAGCGCCTCTCTGCCCAATCAATACACAAATACAGCAACTTCGGTATCCCATCTTTACAAGGACATCACCTTACCGGCGGGTTCGGACTTTAACCTCAACTTTGCCTGGAAGTGCTATGGCGAAAGCGGATACGATTACCTGAAGGTTTTCCTGGTTGAAACTTCCGTAACCCCCACGGCCGGACACCAACTCCCCGGCGCACTGGGAACCTACAACCTGCAGGCAAATTGGCAAAGCGCAAGCATCGACCTGAACGACAACATCTCCGCCACCACCAAGCGCCTGGTCTTCTCCTGGCGCAATGACTCCAGCGGGGGCTACGACCCTCCGGCGGCCATCGATGACATCAACATCTCCTACACCCCCGCCGGCCCCACCATCGATCTGCCCGAAGTCTTCGAGTTCGACGTGAACGGCACTCTGGTGGTGGACTTCAGCCAATATGTGAATGACGCGGACGGCGGCACCCTCACCCTTGGCTACAGCGGCAACAGCAACGTGAACGTCTCCATCGACGGGCTCACGGTCACCTTCACCGCCACCGCGGACTGGTACGGCACCGAGAACC
>JAGOIS010000114.1 GCA_017995495.1 Candidatus Cloacimonadota bacterium | reverse complement strand
TGCCATCTACCGTACCGGACTTGCCCGGAATTCCGGAAGTGAAATTGAAGGCAACCAATGCGACCTGAGTGATCACCAACATCAAGAGCAGAAAGGGGATCACGGTGAGAAACAGGTTCATGATCGGCACCAGATCCGGAATAATGGGATCTGGCTTCGAGCTTTGGTTCCTTCCGGCTGAAGGACGATATGCCATGATGTTATCCTTTAGCTGAGATATTGATGTGATTGATGAGTTTTACGCTGTATTCGTCAATCTCGTTGATCAGTTTTTGCGCTCTGCCACTAAGCCAGCCCTTGATCAGGGTAAGGGGTATCGCGCCCAGCAAACCGAGAGCCGTGGTGCCAATGGCGGTCTTGATGCCAGAGGAAAGCAGGATATTTTTCTGGCTGTCCAAAACGTTGGGATTGCTAAGGGCATTGAATGCTGCCAGCAGCCCCCAGATCGTTCCCAGCAGACCAAGATAGGTGCAAACCTGAGCCAGAGTGTCAAACCAGAAAAGCCCGGCATCCAGCTTGTAAACCTTCTGCAAAACCGCTTCATCGAAGGCATTCTGCACCTGGATACTCATATCTTCCTTGGCCACACCCTTGCGAACGTCTTTGAAGACGGAAAGGCCGCTGAAGAAAATGAAGCCCAGGGTGGTGTTTTTCAGTTTGTCCGTGATCTTGATGGCTTCATCGATCTGATCGTTTTTGATGTAGCCTTTGAGGCTTTTGTAGAGATTCTGGGAGTTGATCCTTTCCTTGTGGAAAAGCTGGACATACCGGATCACCGCGTAAACGATACCGAGAATGAAAACCAGAAGGATCAGATATCCAAAGATACCTTCCTTGTTGCTGTCGCGAAAAATGCTCGCAAGGTTGACAGGCTCTGTTTTTACGTCGGCCACTTGAGGCACCTGGGCCAACAGTGTGCCGATACTGATCACGAGTGTTAGTATTACGAGAACGATATGCTTAGCTTTCATTTTGACTCCTCTAGCCATTTTATTATTTCTTGTTTCCAATTTGTAAGTTGTCGGTTGCTCTCTTCCTGGATCGCTGCCAGGCTGATGGTGAAATCGTATCTCGCCGCTGGAGAGTAGGTGTCTGTTTTGATCTGGACCACACTGATGTCAGGCATCATCGTTCTGATCTGGATCTGGAGATCGCGGCCCTCGATCACTTGCGCGGCCCGGCCCGGAGCAGTGTTTTCTCCGCTGTTCGTCTGGGCCAGGCAGAAAGTCATGCCCAGCATGAGCAGGATGCTGATCAAAATTGTTCTTTTCATCTCATCACTCCTTGGCGGATTGGGTCAAACTCAGTTCAGCGATGAATCCGCGATTGGGCGAATAATTCTGCACTTCGACGCGCAGCCTGTTTTGCCCGGACAGCAGATAATCGGCCGGCAGATCGGCCCTGGCGGGATAAACGAGGAAGGGATCGGTGTTGAAACTCAACTGGTACACCGGTCCCAGAGCCTTGCCGTTCATATACAGCCTGGCATTGTCCGGTGCCACAAAATCCAGGTATCCTTTCACGAACGCGGTGTCGATCTCAAATTCCGTTTCAAATATTACTGTCGTTTGCAGGTTGTCCTGCGTTTCAGTTGTCCAGATGGGCTTGGCCGCTGTGTCTTGCAGGAATACCGACCTATCCATGGGAAGGTCGAAATTCACCGCCGGGACGGCCTTGGACCTGAGTTCCTCATTGGTCTGGGGATCTTTGCTGATGACGGTCCAGTTGGTGTCGGTGAGTATCTTCGTTGTTTGGGAGGATGGCTCAACTTCAGGCTTGGCCGCGATGAAGAAGAAACTGGAGCCGAAATAAACCGGCATATCTTCACCCAGGGCGTTCGGGAACGATCCCCTGAAGCTGTTCTTGCCTTCTCTCAAGGCATCTCCGCCGAGCCGGACGGCATAAACGGTCCCAAAATCCTCTTCAGCCACTGGGATATAGGTCAGATCAAGGTTTTTGCCGTTGACCCGGATCTCAGGGTCTTGTTCATAGGCAAGATAAACATAGGCGAATTCCGGCTTAACCGGGAAGTCGAAGTTGCGTTCCAGGATCAGATTGTGATGGCCGGGAAGCTTGAATGAACTGAGCACCCTGCCATCATCCAGGGTCTGGGTACCAAATCCTGAACTGACCTTTCGAGAGCCACCCGCGGGCAGTTCCAACATCGCTGACCATTCTGAATCCAGGGTGAAGCGCTTCTCATCATATTCCGGCAGAAGGTTACGCTCGATCAATTTGTCCTCCGCCCTGGTGGTGTATTGATCATAGTATCCGGCAGTGTAGTACTTATTGTAAATATCCAGATAGATCGTGCTGGAATTGTGGTAATAGGCGTCAATATATTCCTGGGTGGCAGGTTTGATCTCAGTATTCACCATGGCGTCGAACTCTTCCTGGCTTACCTGCCCCCGGTTTCTGAAGGGAGCAATTTCGTTTGAGGCCTGGATGTATTTGTTGATCTGGGTTTCCACCACCTGGGCGGCATAATCGTTGATCTGGCAGATAGCGCTGAGCGCCCTGAGGCGGCGTTGATTATCCAGATAATCTGCTTCCTTTTTCTCCAGCAGCTTCACGATCTTCTGCACCTCAAGGTCGGCCTTGATCTTCAGCGTGGGCACAAGATTCGGAGTGCCGCCAAAGAGATGTTTTGTCCAGGTTGTCACACCACTCACGGGCATCAATTGGTTGGGTGTGCTGCCCAGGAAGGTGCCGCGTTCTATATTGTCCAACAGCTGGTCAAACTCCTTGAGATAGGCCTGGCGCGATTGCAGGGTGTTGTATTCGTTTTCCGCAAAGGCAAATGCTTCATAGGCTTTGGCGCTGTCCACCGGCAATCTTTCTTTGCGGTATTCGGCCTCCATCTGCTTGAATTCATCGCGCTTCCTGAAGGCCAGATCCCAGTCTTTGTTTGCGTAAGCGGTGTCAAACTCCTGCGCGAGGGTGCCCAACTTGCGGTTGGCCACGTTCAGATAGCGCTCGGGCTTCTTTTTATCCAGCCGATAAAGTTCACGCGCGTAATATTCAAATCTTTGCTGGTCGTTACGGGCCAGATAGGCATCCGCCAGCAGGGTGAGGAAATCCACGTTTTGTTTGTGGTTGGGATAGGTTTGGGTGAAATAAGTGAGGGTTTCAACCACCTTGTCCTGGTTCCCGTCCTCGCGGTAAATGTCCACAGCCCAGAGATAGATGGTTTCAGGCAGAACGTCTCCGCTGTCGATCCGGCCTGCTTTCACGTCATCGTGCAGGTCGATATACATCTGGGCGGCGGCATTTCTTTCAGCGGGCACCTTGCTCATTTCTTCTATCAGGTCCACCCTGAGGTTGAAGGCGAGATTGCTTTTGGGAAACTGCCTGATGAAGTCATTCTTCAAGGAGCGCGCCCGGGCATTGTTGTTCATCTGCTCTTCGGCGATGGTCCAACTTTGCTCGAAAAGCGTGAACTTTTCATCCATGGAGGATTTCACGCCAGCCAGATCGGTTTTGAGTTGGATGGCTTCAGGGTACATACCTGCCTTCACATAAGCTTCCGAGGCCAGGAACAGATAGCTCTGGCTTCTGGCTGGTTCATCGGCAAATTTCTGCGCCAGGCGGATCAATTCTTCTGCCGCGGTCTTCTGGTCTCCTGATTGCTCGGCTTTTTCATAATTGCTCTGGATCTGCAGGCGAGCCAGATTCTCGATCTCATCAGCATCGGCTGTATCATCGGCAAATCCCTTGGCCGCGAGGTACATTTTTTCCGCTTCGGCAAAGTTGTCGGCTTCTTCCTCGATCTTGGCCAGATTCAGATACAGGCTTCTGCTTGTGGACCTGTCGATTTGAATTCCGCTATTGAGTATTGTGTAATAATGCTCTTTTGCTTTCTCGGGATAACCATGCTCAAGCTCGATCCTGGCGAGTTCCATCAGGATCGCCGGAGCGCCGTTTTTGGCTTGCGTATTGTCAGACCCCACCAATACTCCGTAGAATCTCAAAGCCGCATCACGGTAGCCTGTGTACAGTTCCGCCTTGTCTTTCGGCAATCCTGCGGCGGGGGCATAGTTCGGATCTTCAAATTTGGGACTCAGTTGTTCATAGACCCGTTGATGGTATCTGTAGATCAGGCCTTCGTTGTTAAAGAAATCCGGATTCCCCGGAAAATCCCTGTTAAAATCCCGCAAGGAGGTGATGGCCGCCAGATAATCCAAGGCCGTGTTGCGCTTTTCGGCTGTGGCCGAGGCCAGCAGGGCAGTGGTTCTTCTGTTTTCATCTTTGAAAGCCTGAAGGTCTGCATTATCCGTGAAAAGTTCCGTGTAATTCTCAAACGCCGCCACATGCTCATCATAGAGAGCTTTGTCCTGATCCGAGGCGGAATCGACCAGATTGTTGTAATGGCGGATGCGGATTTGATCATAGGCATCACGGATTATTTGCAGCTGCCTGGCAAGCTCCGGTGACCTCTCGCTGGCACTTTGAACATTGTCAACATACCATTGAGTTCCCTGACCGTAATTATCTTTGATAAAGTCGTATTTGGAGTTGCGGATGGAGGCGAGTTCCATGCCAGGACGAAGTTGCAGGCCGGGAGTGTGGTACAGCTTGATGATGGAGTCCACCACGGCTGGGTTTTGGAGTTCAAAGGGGGAGGTCTGCAGCCTCAATTCCATAAAATCTATGGCCTGCAGAGGCGCTTCCATGTCCACCTTCAAACCGGCGGCTTTATCCAGGATCATCGTCTTGACTTTGATGTCGGAATAATCAGCCATGACCCTGCGAACTTCCTCCACACCCTGGGATTTCTTGCCGAAATCCACACCATCGAGAGCGATCAGGGAGTAAGCAATGTTATCTATCGCGTTGTTCTTGTAATCCTGAGACTGATACGGGTCGGTGATCTTTTCTCCATCCACCGCGCCGATCAGGGTTACCAGATCGGCCAGCGCCAATTTCAGGGATTCTTCATCGCCTTGGTTAAGATTTACCCAAGCCCTTTGGTAAAGGGCATTGTAGTGGTATTCACTGTCCGGATCATCAACCAGCTTGTCGAACCTACGGTTGGCTGCTGAGTAATAATTCCCCGGCTCGTTGGCATCGGAGCCTATCAGGAAATAGAGCACGCCCAAACGGTAGATTGCTTCGTCATGGAAAGGCGAATCGTCGTATTTGCCTGAATCCACCAATTCCGTATAGGCGTTGATGGCGTCCTGGAAATCCTCTTCGGTGAATTTTAGCTCTTCCGGACGTTCCTGATATGGATTGGTTTTTCTGAACTGCTCCATTTGACTGTATTTGGTCACTCGTTTGATTTCACTGCTAAGATAACCAATATTATAGAG